>JAJDEH010000121.1 GCA_029259935.1 Planctomycetota bacterium | reverse complement strand
CGGTAGTTGATGTCACCCGTCAGTTCCGTCGAGTCCTGGTTTTTCTCGTCCTTCGGCTGAAACGTGCCAATGCCAACGCGATCCTGCTCGCTGAGGATAATTCGCTTGACGCGGACATCTTCAGCCACTTTGGTCCAATCGCCGTCGTATAGCCTCAGCCGCTCGGTGTACATGAAGCGGCAGA
Organism: Planctomycetota bacterium; assembly: GCA_029259935.1. The sequence goes on along the minus strand of JAJDEH010000121.1, from coordinate 11,038 downwards.
AGGGGCAAAGTTCACCGTTGATTCGCACCTGGAAGTCGTCCTCGCCCTGTTGCGCATTCAGGGTCGCGGCGGACTCGTCGCGGAATCGATTGGGAATCAGGTGCAGCGGCTCCTCGTGCATCGGACACCACTCAATCTCGCGCTCCTCGCCTTCGGCCCAACCCAGCGTGAACAGCGAGCCATCGTCGGTGCCCGAATAACGCTCCAGTCCACGTTTGAGCAACCGCGCAATAGTACTCTTGCTGCTGCCGACCGGTCCGTGCAACAGCAACACGCGTTTTTCGATCCCATAGCCCTTGGCGGCGCTTTTGAGGGCGTTCACCAGGGTTTCCAGGGGAGTGTCGAGTCCGAACACGGCATCGCGGCCGTTGTGATCGGGATCGGAAAAGAACCGATAGCGGGAACGTTGTTCGCCTCGCGTGGGTTCGTAGGTGTCGCATCCATAGGACACGATCATGTCGTACAGACGCTGAAACGCGTTGCGGGTGACTTTCGGATCGGACTGTACCAGATCTAGGTACTCTTGAAAATTTCCCTCCCAGTTCTTGCGACGGAATTGGTCGAGATCCTGCTCGCCCGCAATGAAGGATATGATTGATTGTCCACTACTCATGGCAGTGCCTCCTGATCCGAAGGTGGCGTCTTTACCGATGCTCGTGGCGGAAATTTGGTAAAGAACGCACGCTCGGGTCAATTGCTTTGTTTGGTTTTTTCTCTTACATACGAATCCATTTCTGGCGTTTTTCGCACCTTGGGACCATCACCCTCTTTCAATTCGCGCAGCGCCAAACGCACTTCATTTCGGAAGTGTTTTGAAAACGCGCAGCGACACGCACGTCTGAGCCGCGGTTTGTGGAGCAGGGCAACCTTGCCCAGGCATTTCCACCTCAATCGAAGAGTTGGATCAGACGCGAGTGACTCGCGATAGCCGCACGAGAAGTTGGAAAAGAGCGCTGTCCAAAGGCAAGAGATAGGGAGCGGTGGGGAACGTCCTGTCCGCCTTAGTAAGAGTCAGGCCCTCCTATGCCGGTCCCTTAACGTCTCCTCTATCCACTTAAGTATTGTTCCGATTACCTTCTAGGGCAATAGAAACTTTTCTCGACACGGTGCGGAGCGGCACGGGATTCAAGACCTTGAAAGCGCGGAAAATCCTTGTTTTCAAGGAGTTGCGAGTGATTCAATCAATCGTTGCGGTTAATACAAAATTCGCCTCGAAGAGGAGGTTTGGTCTCCCGGTAGAATCCGAAGAATGCGGATAAGCGGCGCGAGAACGGCTTTGCCAACGCCAGAGAGGCCACCGGATTAACCGCGCCCGGTGGGGGTGTCCGTGGCGAGATTTTATTCCAATAGCCGCGAGACACTTTCGATGAGCCGATCCATTCCGAACGGCTTGCGGATGTAGTCGTCCACCCCCAACATTTCCGCATAGGCTTTGTGGCGACTGCCCTCATTGGCGGTAATCATGATAACGCGCAATGGTACGGGACGCGTTCGACGCAGCTTTTCTAAAACCAAAAAACCACTTCGTTTGGGCATCATCATGTCGAGGATGACGAGATCGGGGTCTTCTCGCTCGGCCATGGCAAGCCCCTGGTTGCCGTCCCGCGCGACGAGCACTTTGAATCGTTTGGCCTCAAGGGCATAGCGGATGGATTCCACGATTTCGGAGTCGTCATCCACGATCAGAACTCGCTTGGCCTCCGACTCATCGGTGGTTTGTTCTTCTTCCACGGTTTTCTCTTCGGCCATTTCGAATCAACCCTTAACTACCAAGCTGTCGCCCGCGCAAATGAAGAATTGGCATGGGATCAAACATATAGAAGTACCGGACGAAGCGAGATTTTGCAACCTAGCTGGGCCCTGAAAGTCGGCTAAAAATGGGTGACCGTCGCCGACTTCGGCAACCGGCGTTGGCCGTCACACAGGGCCCTTTGTCGCGTTGGAAAGTCACGATGATCAGACTCAGCCAGTTCCACAAGACGCTGGCAGTTCGGAAATGCCGCCAATTTGGCACGAAAAAACGACCTTGACACTGCGGTGTAAATCGACACAATCCGCATCACGATTTTCGACAAATCGATCGCCGGAAATCGGCCGACCCGACGAAATGGAATTCGCTGGGCGGCAAAATGATCGCTGCGTAACCCTGGCAAGGAGGCCTCTCGGGGATGCTGCAAACGCGCAATCACGCTGGTGCCATCAGCCTACGAAACACCCTTCCCGAATCTCGTATGTTCGGTGCTCAGGACTTTGAATTTACGTCCTGCAGTTTCCGAGCAGCCGATTGTCGATCGGGCGACTTGTTCGTGGCACTAGTCGGCGTGGAATCCGACGGGCACAACGAGGTATTCGATGCCGTCGAGCGGGGTGCGGGTGCGATTCTATCCGAACGTCCTTTACCCGTTCGAGTCCCGGTTTGCGTGGTCGACGACACACACACCGCGATGGGCCATGTTTGTCATGAACTGCTGGGCAACCCGGGCCGGAACATGCAGTTAGTTGGCGTTACAGGTACCAGCGGCAAGACAACCACATCCGTCTTAATCCGATCGATTCTTCAACAAGCGGGCCAGCGAGTCGGTATGACAAGTTCGCTGGGCCACAGTGACGGCTTCAACATGAAACCGGCCGTCGAAGCGACCCCCCGCCCACCGGAACTGGCTGATTGCCTGGCCCGAATGGCGGCGAACGGCTGCTCTCACGCCGTCTTGGAATTGTCCAGCAACGCCTTGGCTCAACGCGGCCTAGCCGGCCTGGAATTGAATACCGCGGTACTTACCAACATAAAGCGAGATCATTTAGACCGGCACGGCTCGTTGCGAAACTATCGCCGAGTAAAAGGCCGCATTTTCGACCACCTGCTCGCCGACGGTCCGGCCATCGTCAATGTGGATGACCCGGCGAGTGAGTTTGCACTTTCAGAGTTGGATCATCCCGTGCTAACCATTGGCATGCGGAATCCGGCCGACTTGGAAGCCAGCATCATTGAGCAGTTTTGCGGAGAGCAAACGATCTTGCTGACCGCGGGCAGCGAGTGCATTCCCGTTCGCACGCGAATGATCGGCAAACACCACGCTTACAACTGCCTGGCGGCGGCGGCCGTTGGATTAGTCATGGGAATCGACCTGACCACCATCGTGAAGGGCCTAGAAGCCGTCGAGCAAGTTCCCGGCCGGCTTGAGAATCTGCAGTGCGGCCAACCGTATGGTGTATTCGTCGACTATGCCCACACACCCGATACATTATCAGTTGCACTCAGGACGTTGAAGGATGTTACCGAGGGACGGTTGATTTGCGTCTTCGGCGCGGATGGCGACTGCCAGCCGGAAACTCGCGCACAACTTGGACGTATTGTTGAACGCCGAGCCGACCTGGGCATTATCACCAACGACAACCCTCGCTACGAGGAACCGCTTGAGATCGCTCATGACATTTTGGACGGTTATGAACGGCCGTCGCGCGCTCATGTGCTGCCCGATCGCGGAAAAGCCATCGAATGGGCCTTGGAACAGGCTAAGCCGGGCGACACCGTGCTGATCGCTGGCAAGGGAGACCAAAATCATCAAATCGTGGGCGGACAGCGATACCACTTTGATGACCGTGAACTCGCGAAAAACTGGCTGTACGAAGTCGGCGCCCATATCGAATACGAATCGCCGACAACCACTCGGCCCCACTTGAAAATATTTAGACACGTTGCGTAATGGCAATTCTGCCCAGCGCGGCAGGGTGTGCCCATGGCACGCCTGATTGAGAATTCCAAGCGAGCCACCCGCTCGCCATGTCACAAACAAACACAACCACTTATGAATCAGTTTTGTCTTCGCGACTTGGTTGAGATCACCGGCGGCAAGTTGCTGCTGGGATCCTTGCCGCCGGTAGGTGGACTCCTGGAGCCCATCGGCCGTGTGGTGGCCGATAGCCGACGGATTCGCGAAGGAGATTTGTTTTGGGGACTCGTGGGCCAACATGCCAACGGTTCCCACTATGCCGAACATGCTTTCGCCCGCGGTGCGATAGGGGCTGTTGTGTCCGGGCGAAAGCTTGAGCCATGGGCCGGAAAGTTTTCAATCGAAGTGGAAGATGGAGAATCTGCTTTGCGAGAATTCTTGGCCGAAACACGTGATGCTTCGAACCGTTTACACGGTGTCGAAGCGGTGAATCAGGGAGTCATGCTGTATCCCAAATTTGCCATTACCGATTCTCCAGAACCTTGCTGTTTGCGTCGAGTTTGCGGGAAGTCGATGCAACCCTCCCTCCTGGGTAGGAGCATTAATCTTGTTGGGCCGACGGTTTCTGGGTCAACCGTTCCGACAAGTGCTTCACGGCAAGGTTCATGACTGCGCACCGGAGCGGCTCTGCCGCTCCGGTGCCAGGGAACACGAAAGAGCGGACGCTGCGATCGCGGCGTCCGCTTTTTCCATTTCTTGGAATCCGAACGGGCGAAGGGGCACGGGTTATCGAAGACAAGAAAACGGCACAAACGCTGGTCTTCTGGATGTCCTGACGGATCGGCCCACTCCGAACCGCCCACCGTTTGACTTTCGCCCCCCTTATTGGGTAGTCTCAAGGAGAAGCTGATACGCCATCTTTCGCGCACGCGGTGCGCAATAGTTGATAGAATCGGAATTGGAAGAAGACAATTTTGGATACGGGTCGCGACGTTTTAAGGCGGTAGTTCGCAACCCAATGACTCCCCACCCCATGCTGGCCGAGTTTGTTTCGCCCCACAGTCGCATGACAAGCCACCGGTGCCCACCCGTGGACTTGGGGGCCGACATGTCGAAAATGAAAATTACCTATCGGATGTAACGGAACGCGGGTTTCGCGCAATCAAAGAACAGGGGCTTGTCGACGTCGTGAGATCGAAAACACCCTAGAATCATTTTGAAACAATGGAACAATGAAGAATCCGCATACGTCCGATGGAAGGTAGTTTTCCGCATCTAGCGGCACGCCCAGTCTTTTGTGAGCACGCCGCCGGTGTACCAGGAAATGCAACTTTCACCAGATATTGTTTGGCCAGCCTCGTTTATCTAATCAACGCTGCGGACCTAAACTGTTGAGGAGAGGCAATGTCGGCAGACTTTGATCCCTATTACAAATGGCTTGGAATTCCGCCAGAAGAACAGCCGCCTAACCACTACCGGTTGCTGGGCTTACCGCTGTTCGAAGAAGACGGCGACGTGATTCAAAATGCCGTCGACCAGCGGATGGCACACATCCGTACCTTTCAGGGTGGGAAAAACTCGGAACATTCGCAGAAAATTCTGAATGAGTTGTCGCATGCTAAAGTGAATCTGCTGACGCCGGACCAGCGTCAGCAGTACGACTTCAAGTTGCGTAGCGAGTTATCACAGCCAGCGATGGTCGCCGCGCCACCTCTTCCGCAACCGGCCCTTCCGGAGCCAGCGCTGCCGCCAGCGAGTCCGCCGCCGACCGGCGCGGTTGCAGCCCAGGTTCCTTCGAGCGCCGCGACCTCACCCGCGATGGATGTCGCCGGCCCCAGAATTTTTCGCGGCACTCGACGACCGCCCAAGCAATGGCTGCCTCTTTTGCTTTCGGTCGGTGCGGCCCTGGCCTTGGCGGGCGTCCTCGGCGCGGTCTATGCGGTCGGTGGCTTCAGTGCAAGGGAAATCGACAGCGTATCGTCTCAAGACCCTGATTCCCCGATTGACGTCACGCCGGAGGTCAAGATTGACGGCGATCCCAGCGGGCCCAAGCCCGAAGGGACCGGTGGCGATGCTGACACCAATCGCCAGCCGCAACCAAAAACAGAAACCGCTCCAGTCGGCAGCGCACCGGACTATGCCCTGCAATTCGACGAACGAGACTATGTAATACTGGAACACACGAATGACATGCTAAGTTGGCGGAAACCCTTTACGGCCGAAGTTTGGTGTCGTCTGCCTGACCTCAAGGTTGAATCGTCGATATTCGGCACATGGGGACGAAGGGAAAGCGCCAATCGTTTTCCGCTGACGGGTTGGGGAGTATCCGTGGCTCCAAATACTGGAGGCAAGATGCAACTCGCGATCCGTTACGTCGACGAGCAAAGCCGGCCCAAAGTCTATCGGGTCGGGCTGGATGCCAAGGCACTTGCTGATTGGAGCCACTTGGCCGTATGTAACGATGGTGATTCCATTACTCTGTGGTTAAATGGAACGAAGTTGGATCAGTTCGAAATCATGGAACTGGCGGCGGCTGATCAAGCACCGTTGCTTGCTTCCTTGGGCAGCGATCCGAGCCAACTCGGGATGGGAACGGCGGTCTCGGAAGTCCGCGGATTTAGAATTTCCAATCAGTCACGTTATACAGAACCGTTCGCCCCCCATCGTGAATTTGCCGAGGACGCCGCCGCCGTCGTGACACTTGATTTTTCCAAACCGCTGCCGCGGCGAATCGGCTACCTAACTCAAGGTGATAGCGGACTTCACGGTGTGCATTGGGTCGGTGCGGACGGTGGAATCCTGGCAAATCATGGGCCGCGAATTTCGACGACATTGACGACTTGGAAATCGACGAGCGGATCTCTGTTGATTGAAAAGAGCGGGTCTGGTTGGTCGTACGCGATGCAAGGCCGGGGCACGGTTGCTCAACTGCTGGAAGTGGAGCGGACGGAACAGTACGTCGAGTTAGCCGCTATCGGCGACGCCCGTCGACGATATCGGGTGGGGAAAACCAACGTGCGAAATTGGGAATATTTGAGCGCGAAGTGGATCGACGCCGATCCGGGAGGGTGGATTGGCGATGTCAAGCCAAGCATGGCCGCGTCGGTCGATTTGCTCAAGGAGTTCCGTCGCAATCCGACCATCGTCCGGGGCGACATTTCGATTACAGCCAGCGGTCTGACGACGCACCGTGGCCGTCCCGATCAGATTGAATTCCCGACGAAGCCGCCTCAATCTTACACGTTGGAAGCCGAGTTTACTCGCATTTCCGGCGAGGATAGCATCGCTATCGGGCTTGTGGTTGGAGACAGCCGATGTCAATTCGTCATCGATGCTTTTCCCAGCAGCGGCGTGCCCCGAACCGGTCTAGAGATGCTTGGCGGGGAACGAGTGCAAAATTCGAGAAATCCGACAGTGAGCCAAGGGAGCCGCTTGGTCAACGGAAAACCAGCCAAGTTGCAATGCACCGTGAATGGAAACCGAGTCACGGTGACGCTCGACGGCCAGCAAGTGGTGGACTGGACTGGCGATCCCCAGTCGCTTTCCTTGCCCAGAGACTATGCGACCGGAAGGAAGGATCGCCTGACGGTTAGCTCTTGGGATTCTGAATTCAGCATATCGAGTTTTGTTTTACGTCCGTTGGAGTCCGCATCGGAGGAAGCCCCGTCGACGGATGAACCGGAACTTGTGAGTGACGGATTTGAGATCCCAACGATCGCGGAACAGGAAGCCGCCAGAAAGACAATCGAGAGTTCGCTCGGCGACCAGTTCACCGGGGCCACGGAACTGGAAGCCAAGGAAAAGCTGGCGGCGGACCTCATCAAGATCGCGGGGGACGATGCGGAAAAGACGCCTATTCGCTATGTCCTGTTTATGGAAGCGCGTCGACTGGCCGAGGAGACGGGCAAGCTGGCACTAGCCCTGGCGGTCATCGACCAACTGGACGATCGGTTCAAAGAAATCGATCCTTGGCTGTTAAAAGTCGAATCATTGAATGCGACGAAGTCCGCGGCACGAGGCCCCGCGCGTCGCCAATTCGCGGAAGACGCCCTCGCCTTGGTGGACCAAGCCTTGGATCGCGGCCAGTTTGAAGTTGCCGACCACGCGGTGCAGGTTGCCTACGCCGTAGCCGCTTCCGCCGGAACCGAGTTGCGCAAAGCAGCCAATGATAAACGAAAAATCATTGCCGAAGTCAAACCGGAATGGGAGGCGGCTAAACCGGCGCAAGAACGCCTGCAAACCGATCCCGAAAATCCCGTCGCTAACAAGGTGTGGGGTGTTTTTCTGTGCTTGGTTCAGGGAAATTGGAATGCGGGTTTAAAGCACTTGGCCAAGTCAAGCGATCACGCTCTTCGTGCCGCGGCCGAAGCCGATGTTTCGATGCCACGTAAAGTGGACGATCAAATCGCCTTGGCCGACGCTTGGTGGGACATCGCCGAATCTTACAAAGATCGAAAACAGGATGCGCTCAAATTGCGGGCTCGCACTTGGTACGAACGCGCCAGCGCCTTCGCCACCGCTCCGCTCAGCAAGCAGAAAATTGAGAATCGGCTAGCGGAAACAGCGGCGTTGGCCGGAAAGTCCGCCACGACGGCAGACCCGTCTCGCGGGCTGCCTCGAAATGTTCGGGCCGAGTATTTTGGCATGGTGGGCGGCTGGTTATTCAACCCCGGAGGAACGATGGAACGCAACCTGACGGCGATGCCGGGGCTATTGCGATATAACGCCGGTAAATCAATTTCCGAGGAGCAAATCCAAGCCATGGTCAAGCCAGTCTCCGACGACGGCTACTCGCGCCGAGTTCGCTTCGCGCTGGAAGGCAAAGTGTACGCCCCGATTCGAACGGTGGTAACCGTTCGCCATTCGGGTCGCGGTTCATCTTCTGCTGACTCGGCAGTGCTGGTCGATGGCCGACGCGTTAGCGCGATCGCCAACAGCTACGAGCTTCGCAAGAACGAAGTCAAGATCACACTTAACAAAGGCGAACACACCGTGAGCTGGATTCTGAACGGCAAGTACGGCGACATCGGAGATGCCTGTAAATTGGAAGTCGTGGACGAAAAGGGGCAGCCGTTAACCTTTTATCATTCAAAGGAAATGCTGCGTGCCATGGGTGTGCGGGACGTTCGGGTGCCTGGCATCCATCTTGGAAACTGATCCACGAAACCCGCGATCATGTCGATCCCGCAAGATTCCCAGGCAGCCACAAACGGAAGCAAGTATGTCTACGATTGAAGTCTTGACCAAAAGCTACGAGTTCAACCGCACGCGAACCTTGGCCTTGCTAAGCAGTATTGAAGAACTGCCCAATCCTCAACAAGTACTCGGTTGGCGGCCGGGCGTGGGTCGCGCTCACATCGGTTGGCAGTTCATGCACGTCGGAGTTACCGAGGAGATCTTCGCCACGGAGCGATTGAAACCCGAAAAATCCGGCAGCTTTCAAGAGTTGTGGCCACGCTTTCGAGGCGGAAGCACACCAGACGACGACATTCCTAGCACCGATCAGATCCGTCAGGTGTTGGCCGAAAGTCGCACGCACCTTTTGGAAACACTTTCGGAAATCGATGAAAGCCGGTTGGACGAGATCCCCGCAGCGTTCAAGGAGCGCGGACTGACCTTGCTCGACGTGGTACACATCCTCGGTTATCACGAACCACATCATCATGGCCAAGCCCACATCACGCTGAATCTGTACAAGGCCGCGCACTCATAACAGCGATAATCGCACGCGCTCCGCTCGGCATATCACTGGGCCTGACGCATCTTTTCCCGCTATTGACGAGATGCACTGGCGCGCGCCGATAGTTGCCAAGGTTGTCGTCGCTCAGTAAGCTGTTCGCCAGGGACAATACTTTTCGAAATTCATCTTAGTCTTTGGTTAGCTAAGGAGCCGATGAATGAACTCGCGCATGCCCCATTTGATTCTTTTGTTGTTCTGTTTGCTTGGACCGGCCACGCAGCTTCACGCCGATGAACCGAAAGCGCCGCTGAAGCGTGCCGAGTTGAGCGACGGTGACACGGTTGTCTTTCTTGGCGACAGCATCACGCATCAATGCCTGTACACACAGTATGTCGAGGACTTCTTTTACACTCGCTTCCCAAAAATGCGGTTGAAGTTTCACAACGCCGGAGTGGGCGGAGCGAAAGCCTGGGATGCGTTGGAGCGGTTTGACCGGGATGTCGCGTCGTACAAGCCAAAATATGTCACCGTGTTGTTGGGAATGAATGATGGCCGGTACCAACCCTACAACGAAGAAATCTTTGGCACGTACCACAAGGATATGACCGAGGTCATTCGACGGATCACCGAAACAGGCGCGACGCCGGTCTTGATGACACCGACCATGTTTGATTCGCGGGCCGCGCGATTGGGAAAACGGAAACACGACGCCGGCAAGCTGGAACTATACAACGCCGTGTTGGCATACTTCGGAACGTGGCTGCGTGAGGTGGCTGTCGAGTCGGGCCACGGCTTCGTCGATATGTATAGTCCGCTGAACAATCTGACACTTTCACAGCGCAAGACCAATGCGAACTTCACGATGATCCGCGACTCGGTGCATCCCGATCCGCCCGGCCAACTGGTGATGGCTTACGCGGTTATTGAAGACTTGGGACTACGCGGCCCGTTGTCCAGTATTCGCCTTCTGCCGGGACCGCGCGGAAAAACTGCCGCTCGGGCCAGCGGCGGGGAAGTTTCCGATTTGAAGATGGAAAAGGACCACGTCGAGTTCACGTGGCTGGCTGCCGGTTTGCCATTTGTCGTCCCCGAAGAAGCACAGCTTGGCGCTGACTTGCTCAAGCTTGGCCACCGCATGAGCCGCGAAGCCTTGGAAATCCACGGTCTCCAGCCCGGCAATTACGAACTCTCCATCGACGGAGTACCCGTGGGAGTTTACGGGTCCGCTGCCTTGTCGCGACACATCGAACTGCAGGGCAATGAGAAGACGCCACAGTATCAACAAGCGATGAAGGTCGCATTATTGAACAAGCAACGCAACGACGGCCCCGTGCGGTCGCTGCGCAACGAGTGGCGGACATTTCAACAGCACTCACGCCTGACCGCGCAATTGAAGCAAACACCTCAAAATGACAACCTGAAAAAGCAAATCGCCGCCTTGAAAGAAAAGCTGACCGGCCTAGACCAGCGGATCGCAAACCATGAGCAGGCAGCCCACGAACTAGAGGACGAAATATTCGACAGCAACCAACCGCGCCCGCGAAAATTCGTCTTGCGGCGCGTGGTGAAAGAACAGCCGGCGAAAAACTGAGTCGAGGTTTTCGATCTTCCGATTGATCGCACCGGCTTGTTATTGAACGGATCCATCAAACATCAGTACGGGACCGCCACTCGGGTGCGTTGCCAT
>JAJDEH010000013.1 GCA_029259935.1 Planctomycetota bacterium | reverse complement strand
TGATCGCGTCCGTCGCGGCCTTGGGCGAACGGCGTACGGCCGAATTCGCCCCCCCACCAGACCAGCGTGTCTTCCAGCAATCCGCGCCGCTTGAGATCTTGCAGCAAACCGGCCACCGGCTTGTCGGTCGCCAGCGCGTGTTCTTCGTGCTTCATGAGATTGCTGTGCTGATCCCAACGCGGGGTCGAGGCATTGTCGGAATAGTTGATTTGAACATACCGCACTCCCGACTCGGCGAATCTTCGCGCCAACAGACACTGGCGGCCAAAGTCGTCGGTCGCTTTTTCACCAATTCCATAGCCGGAAAGCGTGTCGGCTGTTTCACCAGAAAGGTCCATCAGGCCGGGCGCGTTCATCTGCATGCGGAACGCTAGTTCGAAAGAGTCGATCGTCGCTTCCAGTTCATCGTCCGCCCGCTTGCCCAACTGCTGGCGGTTCATGGCTTGCATCAATTCAAAGCGGCGGCGTTGGACGTCCATGCCAAGCCGGTCGTTGGTGATGTGGCGAATCTTGGCTTCGGCCAGCGGTGTTCCCACACGGCCAATCGCCGTTCCCTGATAAGCGGTTGGCAAAAACGCGTTGGCATAGTTACGCGGTCCGCCCTTGCTGGCCGGCGGGTTGATGGTCACGAAGCCGGGCAAGTTTTGATTTTCGGTTCCCAGCCCATACGTCACCCAGGCGCCGACCGACGGGCGAATCAAATTCGTCGCGCCGGTGTGCAAGAATAAAGTCGCCGGCCCGTGAGCCACGCCTTCGGTGTGCATGCTGCGAACCAGGCAAAAGTCGTCCACGCACTTGGCCATTTCGGGAAACAGTTCGGAAACCCACCGGCCCGATTGTCCATATTGTTTGAACTTCCACGGCGAACGAAACACGCGCTCGGCCGTCGTCTTACGAGTGCGCGCGACGTAAAACTCGATCTTCTTGCCGTCGTCGCGCTGCAACATCGGCTTGGGGTCGAACGTATCGACTTGGCTCGGGCCGCCCTGCATGAAGATGTAAATGATGCGTTTGGCGCGCGGCTGAAAATGCGACGGTTTCTCGGCCAGCGGACTCTGCCGCGCCGCGGATGCCTGGGTGGCACACAAATCGGCCAAGGCCAGCGAGCCGAAACCGCAAGCGGCGCTCTTAAGCAATTGACGTCGCGAAACCGCACTGCTTGATCTTGGTTGCATTGTCTTCACACCTATTCCTCAGGTAGCTCTGTTATTTGAAGCTCGAATTGTAAAAATCCCCGCTTCGTTGTTTCCCTGACGAGTCGAAACCAACGATCAAAGAGAGTCGATTTCTGCCAGGCTCCCACCCGCTCGGCGAGCTGGTATTCGGACCCGCCGCGAACGTTGATATCGAATCGCGGCACTTCGGCGCGCGCGTCGATCAACCAGAATTCCGGAATATTGGATGCATGGTACGCCGCAGGAAGCAGCCGCGTATCCTTCACCACTGAATTTCGGCTCACGATCTCCAGCACCCAGTCCGGGCTGCCTTCCAATTCATGAGCTTCTTCATCATTGGCCACCTGGTCACCCGTGGAAGACAGCCGCCGCACCCTGCCCCCGTCGTAGCTGGCCCAAGAGACAAACGAACTGTCGGGATTGTTGGAAACACCCGCCGCTACATTGGTGATCAAGACGCCGTCGGTGAAGAACTCACCCAGGTCCATCTTCCGCACCAGCGGAAACAAGGCGGCCGCGACGGCCGTTTTCACTTTGACGTGGCAATCCAGGCCTTCATTGGTCATGTCAACCAGAATTTGTTGTTGGACGAAGGTCAAATGAGCGTGCTGGGGAACTTCGCCCGACCGCGCCCACCGCCGAAAACCCGCCAACGTCATCGCCTGCGTGGGAATCGACAGGAACGACGCCCCAGCTTCAAATGAGGTTATCGAGGATGGGTTCGGCTGAACGATCATTTCAAGTACCGAAAATCTAGGCTGGCAAAGAGGCCATGATACAATCCGGACCAGGCGTCGAGTTCCGTCGACTGATCCAAGCTCATCGTATCGTCAATATATTGCACGGCGATGGCCAACTCATCCGGGTTTGGCAGTCGGCCGAGAGTTTCGCGATAAGCCCGTTGAATGCGATCCTTCAAGGCGAGATCCTTATTCTTGAGCGCCCTGGCAGCGGCACTGCGCGATTGGTCGTGAACGAAGGGGCTATTCATCATGAACAAGGCTTGAGTCGGCACGGCGCTGACGTTCCGCCGGCCCATGACCAGATTCGGATCGGCAACATCGAAGACCTCCAGCGCGTCGAGCAACGTGTTCCGAAATACGGGAACATAGACACTGCGCCGATTCGTGGTGAACTTGTAGCCGAACGAACTTCTCGTGCCGGCTTTCATCACGGGGCCACCGGTCTCGGTTTCCAGATTACCGCTTAACAGCAAGATCGAATCGCGGATCGCTTCGGCGTTCAAACGCCTGCGATTTTGACGGGCCAATAACCGGTTCTCGGGATCGGTTGACGAGTCGCCCGGCGCGGCCTCGCTATCCAGTTGATAAACGTGAGAGGCCATGATCTCGCGTATCAGCGTCTTGATCGACCAGCCTTCCTCGACGAACCGCGCGGCCAGCCAGTCTAGCAACCGCGGATGCGACGGCAGTTCACCGGTGGTGCCAAAATTGTCTGGCGTGCGAACCAGTCCCACGCCGAACAAATGATGCCAAACTCGATTCACAATCACGCGAGCGGTGAGCGGATTCTTTTCGCTGGCGACCCAGTGGGCCAATTCGAGCCGACCGCTCTTCCCGTCGCCAATGACGGGAAACTTCAACGTGTCGACCACGGTCAACGAGCCGCGTGGAACGCGGGCTCCCAGTTTGTGAACGTTGCCTCGAACGCACACGAAGTAGTCGCCCGTTTCCTCCTCGTCCTTCACCGACATGACTTGCGGCGCGGCGGGCGGGGCTTGCTTCTTCAAGACGTTCAGTTCGCTCTCCAGCTTTTTGACTTGCGCCTGTTGTTCGGCCGCCCGCGCCTGCAATTGGGCCAGATTGCCGGGAACCGCCGGCTTGCCGCCCTTGATCGCTGCCTTGGTCACTTCATCGGCGGGAAGAAACTGCACGGCGTCGGCGATGACATACCCGTTCGTATCGTCGTTCGATACGGTCACTGTCGCGGTCGCGTTGTGATCGAACTGGAATTCACCTAGCGAAATCAACCTGCCATCGATCGGCGGCCGCTGGCGCTGGTTAAGGTGAACAACCTCTTCGCCGCCGGCGTGTTGCAGCGTGACCGGCGTGTTCGTCGCACGATTCCCGGAATGCGTATAAGCCAAACGCACCTCATACCGGCCGCTGGCAGGCAATTGGATCGTGAACGAAACCGACTTTTCTCCTTTGCTTTTATTCTCGTCGTGCAAGTAGCCCTCGCCGACGTATTGTTGGTTATGGGTCGACTTCGTCCACTGGCCCTTCACTTGGGCGCGCAAGTCGTCGACGACAATACCCTCCAAATTGGCGACACTGTTCGCGCCGCCCGCAGGCAGCTTACCGGACACCTTCGCCAATTCATCTTTCGCGTTCTTGATTTGGTCGGTAACTTTCTTGACCGCGGCGTCGTGCGCGGCGACAACTCGCGCCCGGTCGCCCGAGATCGGCAACCCTTGCTGCACGAATCCCGAGACGTTGCCCGGCGTGAGAGTTTTGGTGCTCCGTAGAATGCCGGCCAAGGCATAATAATCGGTTGCTGGAATCGGATCGAACTTATGGTCGTGGCAACGCGCGCATCCAATTGTCATTCCCAGGAAGGTCCGGCCGAGCGTGTCGATTTGCTCGTCGACAACTTCCATCCGCAGCAGTTCCTTATCCTGCAGCTCGTAGTTCGTCGGACCCAGCACGAGGAAACCGACTCCGGTAAGCTGGCTTGCTCGCTGCGCGTCGGTGTCGTACGGAAGCAAGTCGCCGGCGATCTGTTCGCGAACGAAGTGGTCGAATGGTTTGTCGTCGTTAAAAGACGCAATGACATAGTCGCGATAGCGCCAAGCATTGGCAAAGATAACCGTGCGTCCGCCGCCGCTTGATTCCGCGAACCTGGCGACGTCCAGCCAATGGCGCCCCCACCGTTCGCCAAAGTGTTTTGATTCCAGCAGGCGATCGACGAGAGCGCGAATTGCCGCCGGCCGGTCGTCCGCCGCCTGCCGCAGAAACTCGTCAATCTGTTCCGGGCTGGGTGGCATTCCGATCAAGTCAAAATAGACCCGGCGGACCAACGTCGGCAGATCGGCCACATTCGTCGGATCGATCTTCGCGGCTTCCAGACGAGCCAGAATAAACCGATCGATGCCGGTCCAAGCCCAATCGCGGTCGGCGACGGTTGGAAGCTCTGGCTTCTTGATCGGCTGAAGCGACCAAAACTGGCGCGCCTTGTCAAAGTCAATTTGCCTCTTGGCGACCTGCTTGCCCGCGCGAGGATCGGGCGCGCCCATCTTGATCCACCTTTCAAAATCGGCAATGACGCTGGCGGGCAGCTTTCCCGTGGGCGGCATTTCATAGTCTTCGTACCGCAAGGCCGACAACAACACGCTTTCGCCCGCTTTTCCAGGAACCACCGCCGGGCCGCTATCGCCTCCCTTGCGAGTCGCCGCGCGGGTATCCAACCACAGGTTGGCTTGGACGTTCTTGGCCCCCGCCGAATGGCACTTGTAACAGTGTTCGACTAGCACGGGCCGGATCTTGGATTCGAAAAACTGTAGTTGTTCTGGGCTCGGTTCAGCCGCCTGGCCGGCCAGCGCGTGGGTGAGGACAACAGCCAAAAGCAGGGGTGAGAAGCGTTGGTGTGACATGCGTATCATTCTAACATCCTTCGCCCGCGCGGAACATCTTGTTTGGGCGCTCCAGCGCTTGCCGCAATGCGTCACATGCCCCTAATCCGTGCGGATTACCAGGCGAACTCTTGCTCGATTTCGGCTCGTCCGCCCTGGAACATTACCGGCACCAGCAGTTCGAATTGGTTACCCAACTTGCGAATCTCCGGCTGGGCACCGCTTTTCAGCCGCATCTTCCAGTCCTTATCGATCGAATACCAGCCATTGCCCTCGTCGATAATGGAAGCAGCCCTCGCGGCGCGGAAGTAAAGTTTGTCGACCGATTGCTCGGCGGTCATCGTCAACTGCCGTCGCAGGCCCGGGTATTCCGACCCGGACGAGGGCGTCGGAAAATCCTCGATCGCCACGTTGCCCATCGTGTATCGAAAAATCGGGCGGCGGTGTTTCGTCAAGCGATAACCGCGAAACCGGAATCCTAGATCCCGCGCGGCTTGGCTTGGCCAGACGGTGGAGTCCTCGGCGAGAACCGCCAGCGGAGCGCCCGGCGTTAGCGAGAGAACATTGTCGCCCAACGGCGGTTGGAAGCCTTGGCCGCGGCCGTTCCAATGGCGTCCGGCATCCATGAACGGGCCGTGCCACAGCATCGCCAAGCGCATGTTGTTCGCGTCAAAGCTAAGATTTGCTTTTTCGGGATAGCCCACCGAAATCGCTCGCGGGCCGGACCCTTCGATAAAGTTGCGATAGATGACCGCTTCGTCTTCGACGACAAGCTCGGCCGCCTGACCGGTGAGTCCGGCGGGAATCGGTGCTTTGTCTCCGTCCGACAAATAGACCCACACCGAATTGATTTGCTGAGTCGTATCGCCATCCAACAGGTCGGTGAAAAACGTCTGGCCGTTGGGCCAAGCAGCCGGCATGCGCGTGCCGGGCCGGAAGTCGATTGGATTCAACATGTACTGCATGAACCAATCTTTGTTGAGTCGGCGGGTCATGGTGGCCAAGTTGATCGATTGAATTCCGGTCGACTTATATTTGCCAAAGTTATGGCACTTGATGCAGGAGGCTCCCTTGGCGCCAGACAACAATCGGCCTGCTGCTTTTAGTTTCCGCAACGGCACCGTCGTGCTCAGTGGATCAGGCGATTCCAACTGGTCGGCGGTGGCGAAAGCGTCGGCCATGTCACCCACGTTGTGGTTACCGAAACGAGGCATGCGAGTGAACATGTTGGGGCGATCCTTGGCCCCGTTGTTCAGCAGATGCTGCATCCAGTCTTTTCGCAGCTTCGCCCCCACTCCGGTCAGCCACGGCGGAATGCGTCCTTCGTCACCCATTTCCGGCTGGTTGCCTTGGAACAAAGTGTTGCGGGCCGTTTCGACACCGCCAAGCTTGTCCCGCTCATGACACGAATAGCAATTGAAAGCGGCCAGTTTCTGGTGCACCACGTCGGCTGCGGATAAGGATTCCTCCGGCGGCGTTCGTAGCGAGCCGATGGCCGACGCCAGCGCCGCGCGTTGGACACCATTGAGGTGAAACCGTGGCACGCTTTGCGGCGGAGTTTTACCGAGGCAGCCCCCTTCGGCTTTCAGCTCTTGTAGCGGTCGGGCCGACAGCGTTGAAGCAATCGGCTTACCCTGGGATTTCATGGAATGACACGAAGCACAACCCGCCTCGGCAAATAATCGGCGTCCCTTCTCCACGAGCTTTTCATCCACGACAAAGCCGCGGTCACGGTCCAGGCCTTCTTTGGTCGAGGCGACCACATAATCGAGCGACTGACGCGATATGCCTTGGCCTTCGTATTCAACCTTCAACTCTTCCTGGCCACCTTGCTCGAAATACTCGACGACAATCGTACGGATACCCGCTTCCAACTTGACTTTGCCGCTGCGGAATGTCATCGGATGAATGCCGTCGACGTTGACCACTTCCTTGCCGTCAATCAGCAGACGAGAACCGTCGTCCGAACCTAGGTGAAAGGTGTAATCGCCGGCATTGTCAATCTTCAACAAGGACTCGAACACCATGCCGAAGTGATCTCGCCGCTTTCCGGCCGTGGCATCGAAGCCCGGCGCGATCCCCGTGGCCATCGGCTTCAGTTCGCCGAAATTGGGCAACTCGTCCCAATCGCCTTCGTAGTATGAGAACTTCACGTTGGGCAACATTTCGATGTTCAGATCTTTCGCCAGATAAGAGGCGATGTCGCGGGCTTCGTTGGCGTTCAAATTCAAGTGCGGCATGCGTCCCGAAGGCCGGACCTTCAACGGGTCGAGCAAGAACTGCGTAAGGGAAGGCAGCGAGTATTTCTTTGCCAAGTCGCCTAGTGGAACGGAGGTGTTCAGCCGCGCGGCACCCTTGTGGCGATCGTTGTGGCAAGCGGCACACCCCACCTTATGAAAGAGATCTTCACCGCGTTTGATGGCGCTGCCTTGAGGTCCGGATTCGCTGGGCCTGCCGGTCGACGCCAGAAAGTGCGTTAGCGCTTCGACTTGTTGTTGCTTTTCTTTTTCGTCTAAACCCGAGAACATCGAAGGCATGGTCGTACCCGGTTTGACATGCTGGGGATCCGCCAAAAACTCGCGCAAATATTCCGCCCGCACGCGCCCGCCGATGTGGTCCAAAATCGGAGCCTGCTTCGGCAACACGTGGCTCTTCAAAGCCGCATCGGCTTTATGACAGGACAGGCAATTCAATTCGCCAAGCAACAAGCGTCCACCCGCAATCTGAGCGTCGCCATCCGCGTCGGCATCGCCATGGAATCTCTCGAATGCCGGAACGATCGCATGATCCACGGCATCGGCGGCCAACGCGTGAGCAAATGCAACAGAGGCGAAACTTACCGCCAGGATCAAACAACGAAAGCTCATCAGCAAATCCTTTGGGAGTCTAGACTTCGGTAATCAGTCCGGAGGGACGTGGCCAGCCAAGGAGGGGCGGTTGGTCGGCTCTAAACTATGGGCAAGTCGGCAGCCTCATGTCAAGCAGATGTGAGGCATCGCCAAGACTTGGTCCGACCGGTTTATCCACACGGTTTGCATGCCAGGAAGCGGTGGGGACAATTGAAGTGCAAGCGTATCTCGGATACGTTAAAGGCCTTCCATTCTGTCGGGGTAGAGGGTCATGCAAAGTAACGAGGAACTGGTCCAAGACTTGGTTCGATTGCTCGAATCCCGTCGAGAGATGGACTCGGGGGCCAATCCGTTAACCCTCGCGCAGTTGGCTGAACTAACGGCCACCTCAACAGGAAGGGTGATCAAGACACCTCTGCTCAAGAGCATTACCCGCACCAAATGCTTTCGTGCCAAATGTGTGGTGGCCAGATCGGGGGATCCCGCCTCGCCGGTCGCGCTTGCCGAAGATCTGCAGATCCTTACCGCATCGCATGCCACGTTTGAGTATGCTCTGGCAATCTCCAAAACCGGTAAGTCCCACGCCTTTACCGCTGCGCAACTAAAGAAGAAACTGGCGGGGAAGGTCCAGAAGCCGTTCCAGCAGCGACTGAACGAAACGCTCGAAACGGACCAACTGCCGGCCGGTATGGGTTGGCTGTGGCTCAATAACACGCGGTACTTGTTCTCGCACGAGGATGTTCATCCAGTCCGCGTCGTGGCACCGCCAAGCCCGTCGGCAACCAAATCGGCCAGCGTCCATGGCGAAGCATCCTCAACACGCGCGCCAGCCGCCGCGGATGTTGGCGGCAAGGCGTTCCTCGCTCAGTTCGCCAAGATCTTCGAACGACTGGATCGAAAGAACGGCTCCTTCAATTCCGTCAATCTATTCGAACTTCGCCAAGCATTGCCTAATTTTTCCCGAGATCAATTCGACGCGGGGCTGCGGCAGTTGCGCGAAGAAGGATGTTTCAGCTTAAGCGCTTCCGAAAGCAGCGAAGGAACAAGTTCCGAAGAATTGAAGGCGGGCATCCACGAAGGGGGCACCGTACTGGTTCACGTTTCCAAGAGATAGCTCACGTTTTCCAAAAGACAAACTCATGTGGAGAATATCATGCGGGCAGCGCCAAAAGGTGAAGTCGATCGTGCGACATTGGAGGCCTTTTTACAACTCAAGGAATCTAATCCATTTGATTCGCATTGCGTCAACACGCCGGATGACTCGGATGTGGTTAACGTTCCCGACGTACACCGCTCCGAATTTGATCAGATCAAGTTCTTGATTTTTGAATCCTTGCGTCTCCATCACAGCAAAGGGATCGTCCTGTGGGGTGAGGCGGGAATTGGGAAGAGCCATTTATTGGGGCGCCTGCACGCTTGGAGTTCGACCAACAAACGCGCCCTTTTTGCCTTTCTACACAATGTGCAAGCCAGCCCCGAAAACATGTCGGCTTACGTGCTGAAGTGCGTCCTTTCTCAACTGGCCGCTATCCATGGCGATCCCGCCACTTCCAGACTGTACTTGCTGATCAGCGGCGTCGTAAAACGGGCGATTCGCTCGTATGGCGACGAACGGCGGGTTCCCTCGTCCGAGGCGAAGGCGCGTTACAACAAATTCGTCCGCAGTTTGAGCAGAGATGATCACGCAACCTATGACGATCAGAGCATTCTGAGCGTCCTGTATTCGTTTTTTGACACCGTCTACCGTAGCAGCGGCGCCACCGACCTGGAACGCGAGAATCTCATCCAGCCGATCGTTCGCTGGCTATCCGGCGAACGGATCGACGCGGAACAGGCCCGACTGGCGGGTTTGCCCTTCGGCGCGGACTTGGGTGGAATGGACGACCAACGCCGCGAACGGGTCCTCCTCACGCTTTCCGAGTTTGCTCGCGTGTGCGGCCAGCCGTTTGTCATCTGCTTCGACCAAGTCGACAATATGGAACGCGAACAGGTTGCCGCGTTGACCAGGTTTGCTCATACCCTGCTTGACCATTCAAAAAATTTGGTAGTGATCACGGCGGGGCTGCATGAGCGACTCACGGATTTCGCCCGAGAAAAGACCATCAAGACCTCCTCTTGGGACCGTGTCGCCCAGGAGCAGATTCAATTGCAGCGAATTCACAAGCGAGGTTTTGATCAAGTGCGTGAATTGATTGCGGTTCGTCTTGAAGGATTTTTCAATACGCGGTTGGAAGCGGCGGTTCATCCCGAACAGACCGTGCGGCGAATCAAAGAACTGAGATCTTCCGATCCCCTGTTTCCGATGGGCAGCGACTGGTGGAACGAAGTGATCGGTGACGCGGTTGAGGTCCGCCCGCGAGACGTGATTAACTGGGCACGAACTCGCTGGCGCCAGCTTCAGTTTGATTCCGCGGAGGGTGCTGGCGATGTCGACGGAGCGTCGAAATTGGCTCCCGCAACTTCAGACGAGGAAAAGATAGACGCGGTCGTTGGGCAGAAAGTGGATGAAAGCTGGCAGCAACGGATCAATGATCCATCTAGCCTGCCACCCGATGATGACAATCTGTGTGCGCTGCTGGTGCGCGTCTTGCAGGGGTACGAAGATCCGGGGTTCCGTTTTGCGCGCGTCGAGCGCGGGTCGAACGGGGGGAATCAAGTTCCCACGTTCGATTTGCTGCTGGAAAAAACTTCCGACAATGGCTTTCCCGAGCGGATCGGTATCAAGTTTCTGGTCGATGGATCCGCCGCCACGGCCCTCAGGAAAATC
This sequence comes from Planctomycetota bacterium, assembly GCA_029259935.1. Next base: position 7,283 of record JAJDEH010000013.1, on the reverse strand, counting down.
CTGGAATCACCAGTGCCGCTCGAACGCCAGATGGTGGTTGCCGATGACAGGAGACCGCTGCGTCTTGGCGCGACGGGCGATCAGTACTTGGAAGATCTGAAGACGAAGGGACGCTATTTCTTTTGCGAATTTGAACTGCCGTTCGTGCAGTATGCTCTGCTCGAAACGCTGGTTTCTGTCGAGGGAGCGGTAGGTGAATTGGAGTTTGAATCGGGCGGGCAACCGCGCACCATCACGCGACCGGAACTTTTCGAGTCCTACCGCCGACAGGGCTTCCATGCGGAGATCTCCCTGCTGCGGGAGTTGTTGGAGCCTGTGCCAGATCCGCCTCGAGCGATAGGAGAAATCATCAGGAACGAGATCCGTCGCAAGCTCAAACTGGATGAGCGAATCAGTCCTCACGATGCCGCATTGGTCTGCATCGGCCGAGGCGTCGATCACGAGTATGACCAAGTGATCGAGTGGGTCGGCCTGATTGCGGAGCAAATGTCGAAAGAAGGACTAGTCAGCATTTCAAGAACAAGTGATGGCGTGCTGATCCGCCGACCGGGCAAAGCCTAGTTCTTCGCGAAACGAGCGTCGGAAGGCGGCGAATTCTCCTTTCCGGCTGGACAAGCCAACCGGGTAGTTAACTGGCCAGCCAGAAGCTGACCTCACTGGAAGGTCTCCATGCCGGCTTGGGACTGAATGAACGTGCTAGAATAGCGTCCTCACATTCTTCGGACTATTGTTGTACGCCCCGTCCATGACGAATCGAGATGAAGTCGCTGCTGACTGTAAACCGCGAGGATATCGGATGGACGAGAACTACCACCACAAGAACATATCGCCCCCGCATCCCCGCATGGCGGAACAAGGAGCTTGCCGTGGATCAGAGTAAGTACTTCGGTTGGCTAATCATCACGGCGATCCACGTTGCTATCGCGCCGGTCGCCCTGGCCGAACCACCTGCGAAAGCCGATCCGCCGCCTTCGTCCTCACGCGCGGCGGCGGGCAGCCTCGACAAGTCTGAACTCAAAGAGCGATTCGGCGAGCAAAATTTCTTGCCCGAAGGCGGATTCATTCTCAATGTGGGCCAGAAGCTTCCCAATCTAGTCTGGGAGCATCTCGACTCGGTTTCGAAGGTCGTCGACGACACCAAAATCTCCACGCGATGGTTCAACGACCGCTTGAAGGAGGTCGAAAGTGCAAACCAACCTGGTCGCTACTACGCCTACGGCGAAGCGCCTGTGCCGGCAGGACCACTGCTTCGACGAGCTATGACCTGCTGCTGCGTTGATGAAGATGTGAACCTAACTCGCCTCGCTCAGACGAGGCTTTCCGCCACGCTGGACAAGGGAGACCATGAGTCAAAGCGCAAGGAAATCGATGCGGTGTTGAACCGTTGGCGAACGTCTGAAGAAGGCGCGGTCGAGTTGGCGGCGTTACTGGAATCGGATCAACGTGCGGGTCCTGCACGCAAAGGCCAGTGGCAAATGGAAAACGCGACTCGCCACGTTCAGCTAAAGCGGAAGCTGATGGGCCTGGACGACATACCTCTCGTGAAGATCACACCAAAACGACTGCGAGGATTGGCCGCTCCAGAGTTGCGGAAGGGACCGCCGAGTTTGGCTGAAATCACCGAGGAACGCGCGCGGGAAATCGAAAGCGTGCTCGACGAATGGTATGCCGACTCCAAAGAGCCGATGGCCGTGGTCATCGCCCGCAATGGCGTCATCGTTGCGGCGAAGGGATATGGGAAACTTGACGGACAGCCAGTCACGGTCGACACGCCCATGCTGTTGCATTCAGCCATGAAGCCCTTGATTGGACTGCAACTGGCTACCTACGTTGATCGCGGAATCATCCAGCTCGACGAACCAGTTGGCAACTACTTAAGCGATTTCGATGTTCCGCGGGACCGCAACCTCACCTTCCGCGCCGCTCACGTTCACGCCACGGGAATCCACTTTCCTTGGGACCTAGCCTTTTCGCGGCTGTTCTATTTCCACACTTGGCATGAGAGCCTGATCGCTCACTGCAAAAGAGAGTGGTCGCCAGGGGAGAGGCATCGGTACGGAGTCGTCGGCGTGATCCTGTCCGTGCGGGCGCTGGAACTTCTCCGAGGGAGGAATTACTGGGACGCGATGGAACGGGACATCTTTGAGCCACTGGGAATTCACAATGTGTTGCCCGGTGGAGTTGGTTTCTCCGCTGAAAGCCTGGCTCGGATCGGTGTGTTGCTGGACAACCGCGGCAAGTACGGGAAGTGGGAAGTGTTCTCGGAAGAAACACACAAAGCCATTCTACCCACGTCACTCAAGACCTACTTCCCAAAGCTGAATATGCAATACGGCATCGGACTGAAAGACCAAAGCCAGCAGCTAGGACCAGGAAGCTATGGCCACGGTGGTGGGTGCGGAACGCTGCTGGCCATCAACCCTGACAAGCATCTCGTCTTGGCGATGGTCAGGAACGGTCAAGGCAAGAATTACCGTAAACATCGCTCGCAGGTAACGGCGCTGCTACGACGCTGGATCAACGAATGACACGACCCTCTAGCGTTGCCGCCACTACGCATCAATCACGGTCAGCCGGCCCGAGCTGTCGCCTAACTTGTCGACGTTCGCGCCGATGCGATCCAACATCGAAAGAAAGAGATTGTTGAGCGGCGTTTCGCTGTCTTGCTTGATGTGCCTTCCCGTGCGAATGGTGTTGCCGCCTCGGCCCGCCAACAGGATCGGCAGTTCGTGGTGATTGTGCCGGTTGCCATCGCCCAGTCCGCTGCCGTACATCACGACGACATTATCCAGCAACGTTCCTTCGCCCTCGCCGACCGATTTTAGCTGGCCGAGAAAGTATGCAAATTGATCGATTTGGAAGCGGTCAATTTTGGCGAGCTTTTCAAGCTTGTCGGGCTGGCTGCGGTGATGCGACAGTTGGTGGTGGCCTTGGCTCACGCCGACCATCGGATAGGAACGATTGCTGCCCGCATTGGCCAGCATGTAAGTCGCCACGCGTGTTGAATCCGTGCGAAACGCCATGACCAAAATGTCGTACATCAAGCGGACGTATTCTTGATAGTCCTTCGGCACTCCGGTCGGAGTTTTGAACTCCGGCCGCTCGCGGTTGCTGGTTTGCTCGGCGTGCAGGATTCGCTGTTCCAGTTCGCGAACGCAAGTAAAGTACTCGTCGATCTTTTGCCGATCGGTTTTTCCAAGGCGCTGCTTCAGTTTCGCCGCGTCGCCCGCGACCAAATCAAGAATGCTCTTACGATAGAAGTCGCGTTTGGCCCGCTGGACGGTATCTTTTTCTCCGCCAAACAAGCGCTCGAATGCCAGACGCGGATTGATCTCTTTGGCGACCGGCGTCGTTTCCGTCTTCCAGGAAATATTCGACGAGTAAGCACAGCTATATCCCGAATCGCAGTTGCCCGAGTTTTGGCCGCGCTCGGTCCCCAGTTCAAGCGACGGCAGATTCGTCTGTTCGCCAATCCGATCCGCGGCAACTTGATCGACCGAAACGCCAACGCGAATGTCGGCACCCGCAGTCTTGTAAGGATGGGCTCCGGTGAGGTAGCTGGAGGCTGAACGAGCATGGTCGCCGGGACCGTCCCCTTTCGCGCGGCCGTTGTCTTGGGCCAGTCCGCTGAGCACATTGAAATCGTCCTTGAACTCGGCTAAGCCCGAAAGCGTCTTCGACAGCTTGTAATTGTCGCCGAATTTGGCCGGTGTCCAATCGTTCATGACCACGCCGTTGGGAACGAACACGAAAGCCATCCGCACCGGCGCGGCGACTGCGTTGTCCTTGGCATTCGCGCTGGGCGATGACATGGCGTCCAACATCGGCAAGCCAACCGATAGCCCAAGCCCTTTGAGAAACGTTCTGCGTGGCAAAGTCATGCTGCTCATTGGTTTCCTCCGTCGCCTCGACGCAGTTGAAATGGTTCGCTCTTGATAATTTCCGTCACCAAGACCTCGAATCGATAGTCGTTTTCGCGCAAGGCCTTGGTAATGTCATCAATGGCACACCGGTCGTAGTATTCAACCCCGCGGCCAAGTGCATAGGTTAACATTTTCTTTGATAAAGATCGGCTGAATTGGTCCTTCTGCTTTGCAAGAATCCCCACCAATTCGGCGGGTGTGGAAAATTGACCGCCGCCGGGCAGGCTGCCGGTGGCATCGATCGGCAGGTCGGCGTCGCGATCACGCCAGCGGCCAATTGGGTCGAAATTCTCGAATCCCAAACCGAGCACATCCATCTCGCGGTGACAAACGGCGCACGTAGGGTTCTTGCGATGCAGCTCCAGTTGTTGTCGCAGTGAAAGATCGGGCGCGACCTTTTGAGTTTCCGCCAACTCGGGCACACCGGCTGGAGGGTCGGGGGGCGGCGTACCCAGGATATTTTCCATGATCCATTTTCCCCGCTTGACCGGCGAGGTGCGCGTGGGGTTGGAGGTGAGCGTCAAGATACTGGCGTGAGTCAACACACCCGCCCGCTTGGTGCCGGCCAGCGATACTCGTCGGAACTGATCGCCTTCGACATTCGGAATTCCGTAGTGCTTGGCCAGTCGGGCGTTGAGGAATGTAAAGTCGGCGCTGATGAAATCGAGCAGGCTGCGATTCTCGCGCATGACGGTCTCGAACAGCTTGAGCGTCTCGCGCTGCATGTCGGCCCGCAGCGCGTCGCTAAAGTCGCCGAACTGTTTGGGATCCGGCGTCACAAGTTCCAAGTTTCTCAGGTTCAGCCATTGGGCGGCAAAATTCTCGACCAGAGATGCCGACTTGGGGTCGGACAGCATGCGCGAGATTTGCCGTCGCAGCACGTCATCCTTGTGCAGTTCGTCACGCCGCGCCAAATCGAACAGCTCACGATCGGGCATGCTGCTCCATAAGAAGTAAGACATGCGCGTCGCGAGTTCAAAGTCGTTTAGTTGCCGCTTCTGATTCGGCTCATCCGGCTGAGGATCTTGCTCGATACGAAACAGGAAGTGGGGCGATACCAGCACGGCTGAAACGGCAACTTGCAACGCCCGCTCGAACGGTTCCTTTTCCTTCGTGGCCAGATCGAAGAGTGCGAGATAGGGATCGAGTTCGCCTTCCGCCACCGGCCGTCGAAAGGCACGCTCGACGAAGGGAGCCAACACTTCTCGCGCCGCCTCGTGTGGCGATTTTTCTTTGCTGGGAAGGCTGGTAATCAGCCGCCGATGGCTTTCGGGAAAGTCGTCGGCCCGCCAGTCGACCGGGCCCACGACTTCCAACGCGCGGACGTACATGTTGCGATCGCGATTTTTAGGGTCGGGGTCCTTGGGATTATAGAAGTCGTTAATGAACTCGGCCGTAAAGCGGTGCTTTCCCTTTGTAACGCGAAGACGGACGTCATACGGACGGATATCGTCGCGCCGCGATTTTACTTCGACCACCTCGACCTTCTTATCGTCGAGCCGATACTCCAGTTTCGCCAGTTCCGAGCCCGCTTGTTGCGCTCCCGCCAAGCCGCGCAGCAGGTAGTCGCCGTCGCGGGGAAAATCAAAGCTGCCCGTGACGGACGCTTGCGAAGACATTCCATAAGTCCCACCTCGGCTCAGGGATGCATTACGCGACTGGAGTTGTTTTTTTTCGCGACGCTGCACGCGCGAATTCTCGGCGGACGGAACGAGAATCGCCCGCGAGGCAATTTGTTCGGCCGCGTCCATGTACTTCTCAAACAGCAAAGGTGATAGGGAAAGCACGTCGCCGATGTTGTCGAATCCTTCGCCCACGTCGTCCGACGGAAAGTCGGCGGCGGGATCGAAATCAACTCCCATCAGATCGCGTATGGTGTTGTTATACTCATGGCGATTGAGCCGGCGGATCGTTACACGCCCCGGGTCATGCGGCAGGTTGCAGTCGACGGCGTACAGCACGTCATCCAGCCAAGCGACCAATTTTTCGCGCTGAGCGGCGGACGGCTGAGCGGCCTCGCCGGGCGGCATGGCTTGGAACTTGACGCGGCGCAGCACTTTCTCCCACGTCTTGCGGTCCTTCTTGATCGCGTCGAGATCGGCGTATCGATGCAGTCCGATTTCCGCCGACTGCTCATCGGGGCCATGGCAGTCAATACAAAACTCGCGCAGAACCGGCAGAATCTCCTCGGCGAAGTCGGCGCGTGCCGGCTCTTGCGCCTCGGCCGCGCCCACGGCAATCGCCAGCACCATGCACACACTGAGAAAAACGCGTGGCATTTTGAAGTGCAATTTTGAGTGATGAGATTCGCGCAATCGCATGAGACTGATGAAGAAAAAGTTTGGGGCGGGACGCATTGGGCGGGAGAAAGTCATTATACCACTGGCCCGCTGGCCGCGTACAGCCAGAATCAAGCCAAGCTCGCCACGCAACGCCAGCCGCCGGTGAAGCACTTGGACGCCCTGCGCGAAAAAACCGGCGGCTGGCTCCAAGCGGGGCAACGCGAAGGATGTAACATACGGTCGATTACAGAATTCACGTTGTTCGTTCTTCATCCGATTGACCCTAACTGAAAAGTCCGCAACGAGTTAGTGGCAACGCGCGTCGGGCTCACTGCCACCGATTCGTTGCGAAAAACGCTTGCCGTTTGCAATCATTTCACAACAGGTAGGCAGTTGAGGGCGCACACTTCCCTCCCGCCCCGTCCGCGACGAGATGATTCTGCCCTCAATCCTGCCGCCCGCGCGGTCGCCGTTGGGCACACTAACGTGACCTGGCCGGCTTCTACCCTCGCTTCCTTCATTCTATCCAGTTGGAGCAATTGCTTCCACTATTACCTTCGCCGAGTTCGCCCAGCCGCGAGACAAACTAACAAGACTTCAGCGCCGGAAGCTCCCGCGCGTATACTTAAAAGTCGCCCACTTTTACAATCTAAGCGGTATCACCGCGATTTTGCGTCGGGGCGTAGCACACCCGACTTTGATTCGTTCCGCGGAGTCGAGTTTAGATCGAGCGACATGTGCAGACTGCTCGGCAACTTTGTGGTGCAGGCGTCCCGCCTGCCCATGGCAGCCGAGACGGCTGAGTGCTGCCGGCAATTCGGGTCCGCCAAGCAGAACGGCTGAAGAAGCCCAGCGTCGGAGCCCCAAAAAGAGCCTAGTTTTTCTGTCTTGCACTCTATTACCGCTGGTCCGAATTGTGGGTGGCCCTTTTTGTGTAGTTCCTCCGAAAGCCGCTGCTGTTCGGTGGAAGGAATGGGGATCTCCCGGTTCTCGCGATTGGAGTTTCTGTGCATGCTCAGGTTCTACGACTCCGCCGTGTCCTCCGTTGGCTTGCCGATAGCGCCGCCGAAGATGTTGC
>JAJDEH010000120.1 GCA_029259935.1 Planctomycetota bacterium | reverse complement strand
GAACCGAAACTCCTGGTCCAGCTCAGCGAAAAGATCGCAGGGCGTCGCCCACCGATCGGTCGTTGAACCAAACAGCGCGTTCATGTTCACGTCGAGGAACCCTTGGACAAGACGGGCGTAGTCGCTTGTTTTACAATGTACCTGGGCCGCGTGTGCTCGGCCGCGGGCGCGTACCCGAAGAATATCACGCCAGTGCAAATCTGCGTGCGGATGGGCGTGGAGGCGTACGCGAAGCGATGCCCAATCCCTGCCGCATGACGAGCCGGTGCCCTCCGTCGATCGCACCTGAATGCCGACAACTTGCGCGTGTCGTGAAGTAAGAGCAACGCTGAGAATGTGACGCAGTTGCGGATTTGCGGAATCCCGAGGAACCACAACGCGCTGCGATCCTGTTCAATTCCCCTTGGGGAATGGCTTGGCCGAAAACTGCCCGCTGCGTGGCGAGATGGCCAAGAAAACGGCTGGCTGGCGATGCCGAAGAAGCGGTTTGCGCTGCCCATCAGCCAAGAACGAGGTGATATCCCAGGTTTCTATTCTTCCGGCTCCGGGTCGTCGGCGTTCCCTTTCACGTGCAAGTCGCGGGTAAGTTTATGGTGCCGCGGCGGCAGCGTTCCTACGCCGTGCCCCCGCACGCCACGCCCCGAAAGCCTCTGCGGCGCAGGCCAGCCGGTTACGGCGCAAACCTGGCGCTCGTCGCCGACGACTGACCGCGGGACGATGCACTGTCGGGCCGCCGCGTCGAAACGCGAAACCTGCGGGACGACATCGCTTCGGCCAGCCGGTGGTACAACAGCATCGTGGCCGTCACGTCGTGCAGGGCGTCGTGCGCATCGGCCGCGTGGTGCGGGATGCCAAAGTGAGCGCAGAGCGTCGCCAGCTTGTAGTTCGCTGGCGGTTCCAACTCCGGACGTTCGGCAAAATACCACTGAGCCCGCTGCATCGTGCAAAGCACTTGGAAACGAGCCGGCAGAAACTTCTTCAGGCGGCGATACCAGGCGCGAAGGAAGGCGCCGTCAAATGCCGCGTTGTGGGCGACAAGCTGGGCGACCTGAAACGGTTTGCCCGTGCTTGAGACCGCGCGGTGCGTCGCGTGACGCGCCAAGAACTTCGCCAGCGCGTCGGCCGCTTCGAGTGGTGCTATTCCCGCCGTCGCCCAGCGACCACGACTATAGTGGTTCTTGCGGAGGCTGCTCTTGTTGGCCTTTGTCTCGTCGAACTTGATTTTGATCTCGATCGCCTCCAAAGGCCTGATGGTGCCGTCGACGGCAATCGCGGCAATCTGGATGATCGGATGCCGCAGGGGATTCAATCCACCGGTTTCCAGATCAATGAAAGTGAGTTTGTGGTTGTGTGGCTTGTCCATAGCCGAGTTTGCCACATTCCGGCGAGCTACTCAAATGGATTTGGCGACGTCGAAAGCGAGCGGTTGTTGCCGGCGCTCGACAATGTCGGTGTCCAGAATGCCACGGCGGCGGCGGCGTGTGCCCTACGGCTAATAAGCACGCCGCAGGTCCTTGGTCGCCCATCAACGCTCATCAAATCGCCGAGCGACCAATGCCGATTCGTGCCCTCGCGGCCATTGCTGCGTGATCCGCATTTCGCCCAGCGGCAAGCAAGAATCGTAGCGCGCGACGTTGAGGGCGCTAGCGTCCCGCCCTGGATCGACGCCCGCAACCGGTTTCCCGGCACCACATTTCCAGTGTGTAGCGCGAATGGCGTAAACTTATACGTTGTTTGGCGTTGCGGCGGGCGGTTTTCGCGGGGTGCCGATATTGGTGCCGTCGAGTTTGCAGCGATTTGCACTGAACTTGTTGGCATGGTCCCGCTCGCCGCAGTTACGGATGCAAGACCGTTGATGAGCTATCATCTGCACCGCTCACCGCGATCGGCTGCAAGCAGCGGCTGGGCGGCTTGCTGAAGCACTACTACCGTAAGGCGGCGTGATCGCGAGTCGAGTGCTGGCCGGACGACGGCATCGCGATGCGCGCGGTCTCCGACTTCGCCCTTTGGCGATGAGCTCGCTTGGCCACGACATCGTGCCACGGCCGGATGTCGGCCGCGAATCGTCTTGCCGCTCCACTACCAAACCTCCATCTCACCGCCGGAGTTTGCCGCGATCTCATTTTTGCACAGGACGCTCTCTGCGAGCGGCCGGACGCACGGTTCAGCCTTCTCGTTGAGATAAGTGATCGCGAGATCCGCCCCTCCATCGTGGAAGGCTTTCGCACAGCCGTAGGTGATGCTGTGCTCGTTGGCGATGTCCGCCACCAAACCTTTCCTCCCTTCCAAGCTTGTAAGATTAGCCATCGTATTTCCAATATCCTTTGATTGAATCAATCGTTTCGCGAAAATGATTCTCGTCGCTCACACAGTTCATCCACGGCCTCTTTGGCCGCGTCCACAAACGGCAGAAGTATCAGACTGCTCCCTGCGTGCCGCAGCCGTTGGACGTCATGGTCGTTGTGGGCGGTCGTGGCAATTTGGCCGGAATAGCCGTGACGCGATAGCGACTGCAACAAGGCCAGGTTCACGGTGACCTGCGGTACGGAACTGATGACCCAACGGGCGGAAGATAGAGGCAGCGTCGACGCAAACTCCGGATCTTCAGCATCGCCGTAGACAACGGAATGGCCAGCCTCACGCAGACGATGCACCAAGTCGGGGTCGAAGTCGACGCCAAGTACACGGCAGCCACGATCTTTCAATTCGCGCGCAATATGGTTTCCAAACCGGCCCAGCCCGAATACGATCACGTCGAACCCTAGCCGCGGCTCGGCCGTCGTCTCGATCGCCACTTCGCGAAACGGGTTTTTCCGCTCGAACCAGGACAACGCCAGTGCGATCCGCTCGTAGATCGCGTGTGAGTAGAGAATCAGGTAAGTCGAGAACGTGATGGTTACCAAGCCCACCAAAGTGACCAAGGCCACCGCATCGCCACTGATGTGACCGAGACTTTTGCCGAGTGCGGCGAGCATCAACGAGAACTCGCTGATCTGCGCTACGGTCAGTCCGGCGAGGAAGCCCGTGCGTTTCCGATACCCCATCGCTCCCATGATGACCATCACGATCAGCGGGTTGCCGACGAGCACGAATAGGGAAAGCGCCAGAGCGGGAAACAACTGCGGTCCAAGAACGCTCAACTTGAGATGCGCTCCCAGATCGACGAAGAAGAACAGCAAGAGAAAATCCCGCAGCCCGACCAGCCGTGATCCGAGTGCTTCGCGTTGCGGCATCGGGGCCAACGACACGCCCGCCAGAAACGCACCGACTTCCTTGCTGAAACCTAACGCATCGCCAATCGCCGCCAGCGCCACTGCCCAGGCGATGGCCATCGCCGTCAGCAGTTCCGTCGAACGGGCTGCGCGGCGAAAGAGCGGCGGAATCACGAAGCGCATCAGCAGACCCAGCACCAGCAGCAGGCAGGCTCCTTTCAATGCGACGAGCAAAATGTCCTGTGTCCACTCGCCGCTTCGCCGGCCGGCTCCGAATGCGGTCAACGCGATCATTACGAGGACGACTACTAGGTCCTGGACAATGAGAAAGCCAACCGCGATGCGGCCGTGCAGCGAGTCGATTTCGCGTTTGTCGGACAGCAGTTTGACGATAATGATCGTGCTGGAGAAAGTCAGGGCGACTGCCACGTAGACGGACGTCAGGTGCGACATTCCCAGGGCAAGGCAGATCACGTAACCGATTACGGAGGTGAACACGACCTGGCCTAGGCCCGTGGCCAATGACACCGGCCCCATCGTTTGAATCACGTGCAGGTCCAGTTTCAGGCCGACGGTGAACAACAGCAGAGCGATACCGGTCTTGGCCAACAATTCGATCTCGCTGCCGATCGTGACCCATTGAAAACCGGCGGGTCCGACCAGAATGCCGACAGCGATGAAGGCAACGATCAAGGGCTGCTTCAGCCAGTGGGCGAAAAAGCCCAGAATGCCAGCCGCCGTCAGCAACAATGCGAATTCGTAGAAGACATTGCGCAGTTCCAATGGTTTTTATCCTCTGGTGTCACGCAAGCTTGACCGGCGACACAAACGCCTCCGGTTTGACCGTCAGAACCGAACAATCCACCTCATCCAGGATCGTCTCGGCGGTGTTGCCAATAAAGAATCCTGGGATGCCGATGCGACAGACCGTTCCCATGACCAGCAAATCGACGTCTTGGGTTTTCGTAAACTTCGGAATCACCACGTCCGCGTCACCCTCGATCAGGTGAACCGTTGCCGTGCCATCGGTATGCTTGGCGAGCAGCGCGTCCAGCGCCCTTCGGTGCTGTTTCGCTTCGTTTTTGGCATAGCTGCGGATTTCCGATTCGGCGAATCCCCCGCGCCCCCGCATCAAACTCTCGTACGCTAGCGTCCAAGCATGGACGACGTGCAGTTCCGCCTTGTCTTGCGCAGCCAGCGAGGATGCAAGCTGCAAAATCGTCGCGTTCAGCGACTCGCTGGCCTTGTCGGTGGGATCATGATCGACAGCGGCGAGAATCCGTGGAAATCGTTTGCGTCGAGTCGGCTTCATGACCCACACGGGACAGGGGCATTTGCGCATCAGATGCAGCGACGTGCTGCCGAACAGCCGTTCTTTCAAACCGCCTTTGCCCTCGGCGGTCATCATCACGAGATCCCACTTGTTGGCGATCACCTCGCGGATAATTGCCAGAAACGGTGTCCCGACAAGCACTTTCGTCGACGCCCGCACGCCGTCCTGTTTGAGCGGCGCGACGAACTTCTTGAGGCGCGACTGGTACTCTTTGATCGCGAGCGCGTGCAAATCGACCGCCGAGCCGCCCTGACTCATCCGCCGCCATTGTTCCGGCATGTCCTTGACAACTTGAACGATCGTCAGCTGGGCTCGGTTGTTCTTGGCCAACGTGGCCGCTCGATCGAGCGTGGCGCGGTCACATTCGTAGAGCAACAGAATATTTTTGAATCGCTTCATCGATTGGTCTCCGTTGTTCAGCCACACGTCGAATCGAAGCTCAACGCACTGGTGAAATAGAACAGGGCCAGCGCGTACATTTGGATACGTCTGGGAAAACAGGGTTGGCTCACATTTTCTCCAGCCTCAATTGCCATGATCGAAGACATCGTGTACGGCAAGAAAGAAACTCCTGGCGCGAATACCAGTTGGCCCTCGCTGACGCAATTCAGGCTGCGCGCCTTGGGCAACCGCCTATTCCCTCTAAAGTTAACGCTGGCCCTGTGAAATAGGAACCGGCCGGTTTTACGGCCGAGACCGAGTATGCGAGCCGTTTGAGCATGCGCTCCGCCGTATCGCCAACATCCCGTGTTGAATTGGACTTGTGGCTTGTCCTTCGGGCGCTTCGGCTCGGATGCGGTTCTCGCGACACAGCTACGCGCGTTCCCGAGGCCGCACGCTCCACGCCCATTTGCGTAACTCCATGATAGCGTACATCGTGAGCGCCAAAAGGAACAGAATGCCCCAGTTCGTCAGCGCGACCGGCTCGGTGTCGAGAAGTATATGTCCGACGCGTGTATGCATTGCATCGAGATGAATCAAGTACGCAGTTGCCGCACCGACCAAGAGAATCGGACTGCGAAATGGCGACAATCGCAACGCCGACTTGCTTTCCGAGCGACAGTTGCCGACGTGTGGCTGGGAGTTCGGCGACGACATGAGCGATGCCCCATTCGGTCCGCGACAAGACGGTTGTGGCCACGTTATGGCCCGGCACACGCAATGCCGCGGCCAGATGTTGCGCGTCGAATGTCTCTTCGTGAGCGTAAAGCTTGTATGCGACGCGCGCTAGGTCCAGGGTGTCCGTGGTTTTCACGCCGATTCTCCGTTTGCGTCATTGATGCATTCAGCCAACCTCTTCGATAGTACCGAGGATTTGTTGGGCACGACGCGAACGGCGTAAATCTCGGGCAGCCCGCCATGCTTGCTGGCTCGCTCGGTCGAGTCTGCAACGAAGCGTCGGCGTGCGGCCGCAACCGCCGCGACGGGGCGAATACCACCCAATCCGAAGTCGTTTCGTCGATTCGCATGACCGACATTGCGTCTTCTCCCGGTTACCGGCGATGCCATATTACCATCAGCTTTTCTGCCGCAACAACGCCGCACGTTTGCGACATCGCTCCGCGCGACTAGTCTGCCCAAGTTTCTCACAGGCCATGGCGCATCCCTCCAACGCTGGAATGTCGTAAGGATTGTAGGCGAGAACCGCGCTAAACCGCGCCAGCGCGGCGTCGAATGATTTCTCTTCGAGCAAAACCTGTCCCTCGTCGAACCGCATCCTGAGCCTGTTCAACCGCTCTTCAAACGATTCGTCGAGTGCGTCCTCGCGTTTGACCGTGAGTAAAGAACACGGAAGATGTTGAATCACCCGTCGCGTGACGCTTCCCATCAAAAGTCGCATTAGTCCAGTCCTACCTGTCGAACCCATGACGAGGACATCCGCATCGTGTTCGTTCACAGCTTCGACAATTTCCTCCTGTGGCACGCCTGAACGCACCACTCGTGACCACTTAACGTCGCCTAAATCCACTTGCTTTAAAAACTCGTCGCATTCGGATCGCCACGTCGCCTCATGTTCTGCCGCGACTACGTCCGACATCGACGACCCGCCGTAAATAACCCAATTTACGGGCGGCACAATCCACTTCGATTTTAGTGGACGCACCGGCGGAACGACGCTCAGCACGACCAGTTCGCCGTGAAATGCCTTCGTAAGGCGAATAGCGTTTCTGAGCGCACGAAGCGATGCGTCAGAATGATCTATCGGACACAAGACTTTCTGAAATTGTGTTTTTGGTGGTTCCGGTCGGATCGCAAGCACGGGTTGGGTCGCGTGTTGCATTACCATTTCCGCTATTGGGCCCACTGCAAACGTGTCGAATTTCGATCGCTCGCCTGCCCCAATTAAAATCAGATCCACATCAAGCCGATGTGCAGTGTCAACAATAATATCGGCCGGCGATCCTACGACGTCAGGCAGTTCACAGACCTGAACACCTTGATGTGTCAGTTGTTCCGACACCTGCCGAAGCGATTCAATAGCCTGCCCTCCCGACGGATGCGCAGGCACCGACCACCGAGGGCCGGAGGGTTGAACATGGAGAAGCAGAAGCTGCGAGCCAAATGTCCGGGCCAAATGCGAAGCCACGTGAACGGCTTCGAGACTCGCGGGGCGGAAGTCTGTTGCCAACAGGATTCGTTGAAGCTGTCGCATGTCTGTACTCCTAGTAATGCAAGAAAATGCGTGGGTCACTGCCGATTTCAGGGCTCTCGTATTGTTCGTGTAACGGACGGTGTGTGACGGATCATTTCGGATGAAGCGGCCAAAACGGCGGAGCGATCGGTGATACGAAGTCGTCGGGCTTGACGGTCAGGATGCTGCAGTCGCACGTATCAAGCACCTTTTCGGCTGTGTTGCCCAGCAATAGGCCCTTGATGCCGCTGCGTCCGACCGTACCCATTACAATCAAGTCCGCAGCAACATGCTGCGCCATGCGTCCGACCTCCTTCCAGGGCGTTCCCCACGACAAATGCGAGTGAATCCGAATCCGAGTACGGTCGGGTCGGAGCGATTCCAGGAATACGTCGAATCGTTGTTGAGCCGCCGCGTTGATCTCCTGTCGCGGCGACATTCGATGTGGACTCTCCTCGTTTCCAACTTGTGGAACGTCCTTTGCGTCAATGACGTGCAGTAGATGGAATACCGCGTTGGCTTGTTGCGCCACCCACAGTCCTTGCGCGGCCGCCTTTCGGCTGACGTCCGAAAGGTCGGTCGCTACCAGCACAACGCTCGGTCGTCCGACGTGCTCTGCCTTCACAATCCACACGCTGGCAGGGCACTTCCGAATCAGGCGTTTCGCGGTGCTCCCCACTAGAAAACGCTCCCACGCAGCCAAGCCGCGCGTGCCGGCGAGAACAATATCGTACCCCTCTTGTTGGACGGCATGAATTATTTCCACAAACGGCTCACCTAAAAGCGTTTCACACCTGACGTCAAGGTCGACGGCGTTCAGGTCGACGATCATCCGGCGCATCGTGGTATCGGACTCTCGTCGCACAGCTTGCTGAAAGTCGTCGCCTTCGCCATAGAACAAGTCCATCCTGGCCGGGTACGGCGCGGACGCCAAGACGTCGCGCAAGTCGGGAAGCGTGTGCGCCATGACAATCTGTGCCGCGCTTAGTCTCGCCAGCCAGATGGCCTGCTTCAGCGCCGCATCGGCATGCGGCGAAAAATCGATCGCGACCAGAATCCGTTCATAGCCTTCTTTCGCGTTTGCCATCATGTCGACTCCGGTTACTTGTTGAGAAACGCCTGGGGCGAGTCTGTTACTACCTATCTCCACTCGGACCCTTATTGCGCCAGGAACAGCGGTCGGTCGGAATTACGAATAGCATGCAGCGCTGTTTCGCCAAAGACACGTCGCAGGAGCAGGTTCTTCGCGCTATTGCCGACAACGGTCAGATCTGCACCCCATTCGGCCGCATAAGGAAGCAAGTGGTCCTTCGGCGAATCTGCAACAACTGCCGCCTCCGGATCAAATCCGTGGGATCGACAGTAGTCGACCGCATGACGAACAAGCTGTTCTCCTTCTGGACGTGAGCGCTTGAAGGTAACGATCCGCAACTGCGCCTCGGGCCAGAGCCGCGTTTGTACAAACCACTTCATTGCCTTGGCAGACTCCATCGATCCGCTGTAGGCAATTAGCACCTTCTTTACGAGATAGAACGCTTTGGAGACAGCAAGCAGCGGCCGAACCCCCGCTCGCACCAGTCGAACCAATGCATCGTGCGGATCGGGTACGATATCAAAGTCAAACAGGCTCCGCAGACCAAAGATCATCAGGTCGTGGCTGCGGGCCTGGTCAATCATCAACGAGAATGGGTCGCCAGCTTCGCGCAGCAGTCGATGCGGCACGCGCGAGGCACGGCATGCTTCAGTGAATACCTGCACAGCCCACTCGACTCGTTGCTTCGCTTTCTTCATGCGGTCCTTGGCGAGTCTGTGAGCGTAGTATCCACCGCCAATGGGCACCGCGCCGACGTAGGTCAGCCGCTCCTCATCGATGACGCTGACGCCAGTCACCGCGGCGTCGTGCGCCATTGCCAGCGCGACAGCCTGGTTGACAACAGCTAGGGTATAATCCGTGCCGCCCAGTCCCACGAGAATGCGTTTCAACATCGCAGCCATCCCTTTGCATGTTCGCGGAAGCAACATGGTGAGGCCACTCGCCCAATGCTACCAGTCGGATTCGGTGGGGTCGGAGTACACCGTTAGCACGGGGCAGGTGGCCGCCCGCAGCACGTTCTGTGCGACGCTGCCCAGCAAACCGTGCGTCACCAACAGAACCAGGTCTGCTGATATCTCTTCTGCTTTTCGCAGAACCTCTTCGTAAACAACACCGTGACACGTCTCGACGCGGGCGTCTACATCAGACAGTTCACGTACGAGCATTTCACTAAGACGCTGTTCAATGCGCGACGTTTCGTGTATCCAGTTCTTCAGCAATCGAGTCATAAACGGAGCGTGTCCGCTCTTGTATCCGTAGACGCACTGAAAGGTGAAGCGGCTGCCGTAGTGTTGCGAAAGCAAACGCACCATCGGCAACACGGCCGCGGAAGCCGGCGTAAAGTCGTACGGCACGAGTACTTCTTTGGGAGCAAACGGGATCGGCTGAATGAGGTGCTCTCGCGCGACCAGCACAGGCCGCTTCGCATTGTTGGCAAGGCGTTCTGCGAAACTACCTAGCAAGAACTTCATTACACCCGTCCAGCCATGCGTGGCCGTGACGATCAGACCGATTCCTGCTTGTTCCGCGTATTCCTCCAATCCCTTGTGCGGCCAGCGATGACGTACTGCCGCCGCCGAAGTTTCCAGCCCAGCGAACACAGTGTGCTCAGCAAGCTCTCGCTTTAGAAGCGATTCGACCTCTTGCATGACCGCCAAATCGTCTGCCTGCGCTCCCCACCGAAACACAGCAGGAGCTATCGCGTGCGATAGATGCAGTACGGCACCAAATTCGCGAGCAATGGCAGCAGCGCACGGATACGCTAGGCGGGCGTTTGTCGAGAAGTCCGTTGTCAGAAGTAGTTGAGTGATATTCATTTGCGCCACCGGCTTGTCTTGTCTCGGAGTTCAACTGGAATCGTGGTCAGAACTGCGTGAAGATTCGCGGACGGCCTTCATGTCTGCATCGCAGAATCACGCTACATCGCAGCAGATGATCCATCGGTCGCCCCTGGGCGTGATAGGTGTCTCCTCAATCCTGAGCGGGCCTTGACCTTGCCGGCTCCGCGTTCACTTCTTGTTCGGCCTCCAGCCAAAACTGGATGCCGTCTCCCGATGGGCACGCAGCCGCTTCCCATTTGCGGTAGGCGAGCGCACGAACCACCTCTTCGAGGCCGGTAGCAGAGTGCTGGCTCGATGAGCTCGCCGATCTGATTCCTTGTTCCTCTGCCAGCGTAACGGTTACGCCCAAGTCGGCAGCGGAAACATCCACTTGGGCCGCTTGCCCCTTCTTCCTCTTCATAGTGGCCTTGTTCATGGTTTCTCTCCTATTGACGTGATGCAACAAGAAACTACTTCGGGTCAAACCATCACTGCGCCAAAAACAGCGGAACCTGCGTGTCGCGTAGTGTCGTCAGCAGCGTGTCGCCCAAGACCTTTCGCAGTAGCACGCTTCGCATGCTGTTGCCCATGACGATCATGTCGGCCCGCCATAGTTTTGCCGCCGCCAAGAGCAAGACTTTTGGGTCTCCCTGGTTCGACTGGTGACACACATGAAAGCCGTGCGAACGGCAGTACTCGTCCGCGGCACACAGGAGTTCGGTGGCTGTTTCCTTCGACGGATGAAACGTCACGATGTTCAATTCGACGCCAGGCCAGAGCCGCATCTGGACAAACCGCTTCATTGCCTTGGCAGATTCCATCGTACCGCTATAAGCAATTACGACTCGCGAGATGCTGCGAAAATTGTCAGGCACGGCGATCAAGGGACGTACCCCCGCACCAACCAAACGAATCAACAGAGTCTCAGAGTCGCCGATCATGAAGTCGTACTCGAATACGCTCCGCAGTCCGAACACCATGACATCGTGGTAACGCGCCACGTCAATCAGCTTTGTGAAGGCGTCGCCGGTTTCACGGACCACACGATGACGCACGTGTGCCTCCTCGCAGGAGCGCTCCAAAAGTTGAATGGATCGTTCAATCGCGTCGGCGACAATGGGGATCCGTCGATCCCGATGTCCGGCTGGAATCTCCGAGGAGGACGGCGGCACTTCTTTGAGGCCTTGCAGCCGACGAACGTCCAGCACGGTTACGCCTGTGACTTCGGCGTCGTGCGCCTGCGCCAGCCTGACCGCCCGTTCGATTGCGACCGGCGTGTAGATCGTTCCGGCAAGCCCAACCAGTATGCGCTTGATCATCGTGCTACTCCTTATGTGCGGATCGATAGTTCGCCTAGCCGTCGTCGATTCCACCACCACTTGTGCAGTTCAATCGCCGGCACGATCAGCACACTGACACCGATCGCGACCAACCATGTCCAGGAACTAACAGGCTTCGTGGCCAGGATGTCCTGAAGGAATGGCGTGTACATGCCGGCAACGTGGACGAGGAACGCACCCAACGTTCCCAAGAACAGCACTGGGCTGCGTAGCGGCGACAAGGCAAATGCCGACCGCGTCTCCGAGCGGCAGTTGCCAACGTGGAAGTTCTCGAACAGCACCATCGTCAGCAACAGCAGATTTCGGGCCTCTTCGACCCGCATGCCGAGCCGCATGGCAATGACGTACACCAGAAAACCGCCGATCCCGACGACCGACACAGCCACCAACATCCGCTCCACCATGAGCCGGTTGAAAACCGGCTCGCCCGGCGGACGCGGATCGCGCCGCAGGCTGTCCCCTTCGCCCGGCTCAAAGGCCAAGGCGACTCCTTGAATCCCATTGGTCACGAGATTGAGCCATAGCAGTTGCACCGGCAGCAACGGGACGGGCAACCCCGTTATCACCGCCAGCAGGACCATCACGAGTTCGGCCGCACCCATCGAAACCAGCAGGTAGATCACTTTGCGGATGTTGTCGTAGGCGATTCGCCCCTCTTCGATACCGCCGACAATGGAACTGAAATTGTCGTCGCTGATGACCAATTCCGCGGCCTCGCGAGCCACGTCGGTTCCCGCCTTGCCCATCGCGACGCCGATATTCGCCACGCGGAGCGCCGGAGCATCGTTGACGCCATCCCCCGTAACCGCCACAAAGTGGCCAGCAGCACGGGCCGCATTCACGATTTGTAGCTTTTGTCGTGGCGTGACACGCGCAAAGACGCGGACTCGCCTGACAATATCCGCCAGTTCCGCCTCCGACTTGCCATCCAAGTGCGCGGCCGTGATCACCTGATCGTCTTGTTCCGCCAAGCCAAGATCTCGCGCGATCGCAAAGGCCGTTACACGATGGTCGCCGGTAATCATCGTGACTTGAACGCCAGCCGCACGGCAACTGGCGACCGCGTCACGGGCACCCGATCGTAGCGGGTCGATCATGCCGAGGAATCCCAGCAGTTCCAGATTAGCCGGCCGCGAGGGAACATCCGCTGGCGACATCACTTGCTGAAGACGACCTGTGGCAACGGCAATAACGCGTAGGCCACGCTTCGCCATATCGAGAGCGGCATCTTCCAGGCGCTGGCAATCCGCTTCTGAAAGCCGTGTCGCACACATGTCCAACACCCGCTCTGGTGCGCCCTTCACGAATACGACCGTGCCGTCGCCATTGCGATGAAACGAGGCCGAAAACTGGTGCTCGGACTCGAACGGTATCCGATTTACCTCAGGGAACTGGTCGAGCATGCTCTCTCGCTTCAGTCCCGCCTTTCGTCCCAAACTGAGCAGCGCCACGTCCACGGCATCACCGCGCCACACCCAATCGCCGTTGCGATGGTGCAACTCGGCCTCATTGCAGAGCACGGCGGCTTGAAATATTTTCGCCATTTGCGCATCGGCATTTAGATCGACCTGGCATCCATTCAGAAGTACTTGTCCGTTCGGCACGAAGCCCTCACCGGTCACTTCGTAGACCGCGCCATTCGAGTTCTTCACCTCGCGTACGGTCAACTCGTTACAGGTGAGCGTGCCGGTCTTGTCCGTCGCGATGAGCGTGCAACTCCCCAACCCCTCGACAGCCGTCAATCGCCGGACAATGACATTGCGCCGCGCCATCCGCGTGGTTGCCACCGCCAAGGCCACCGTCATCGCGACCGGCAATCCTTCAGGTATAGCGGAGACTGCCAGGGCGATCACGAAGAAGAATGTTTCGACCAGCGTGTACTGCCACAGCACCATGCCGAGTCCGCCAATCGCGACCGCGGCAACGAGAGTTCCTACCGCCACGTAGTTCGTGAATTGCTCCATGCGGACAAGCAGCGGTGGTTTGCCGCCCGCGCTGCCGAGTACGTCCACCGCCAGTTGTCCAACGTGCGTCGCCAGCCCCGTGGCGACCACGACGCCCTTGGCGCGACCGCGGGCGACCATTGATCCGGCAAATGCCATGTTTTGCCGGTCAGCCAGCGTCGTCGCTTCGCCGCCCAGCCATTCGGCATCCTTGGTCACCGCCAGGGACTCACCAGTGAGGAGCGACTCGTCTACTTCCAGTCCTTGTGCCGAAATCAAACGAATATCCGCCGGCACTCGATTGCCCGATTCTAGCCATACAATGTCGCCGGGGACCACTTCATCGGCTCCGATCTCACGTGCTTCACCGTCACGCTCGACATGTGCGTGAATCCGCAGCAGTTTTCGCAAAGCGTGACTGCTCTTCTCCGCCTGCGACTCTTGATATGCGCCGATCACCGCGTTGATGGCCAACACCGCCGCAATGAAACTCGCGTCTTTTATGTCGCCGATCACCGCGGAGACCGCGGCGGCGGCGACGAGAATGTAGATCAGTGGGCTGGCGAACTGCCGTAAAGCAATGAACCAAAGCGGCGTCGGGCCTTTTTCCGGCAGCAAATTTGGACCGAACTCCCTCTGCCGATGCTCTACATCTCGCTGCGTCAAGCCGCGGGGCGATGTACCAAACGCCGCCAAGGCCGCACCGGAGCCCTCCGCGTGCCACGGTCTTAGGTCTTGTTTGCGGTTCGGCATCATCCTGTTCCTAATCTAACGACGATTCTGATTTGGCTTCTTCGCGTGATTCCACGTCGCCTTTGCACGGAGCAAAGCCCTCTTCACGTGACCGAGTTCTTGAGCCACGGGCAAGAATCGCATTCCTTCCACCAGCCATTGCGCCAATTGTGGCGCAAACAGCCGATAGAAAACCCGCCTTCCCTCGCGGCGCTCGGTCACAATTCGGTGCGCTCGCAACACCATCAAGTGTTGCGAAACACCAGAATGCGTTATTCCTAAGGCCAGTTGCAACGATGCAACGT
Source organism: Planctomycetota bacterium (assembly GCA_029259935.1). The sequence continues at coordinate 3,582 of JAJDEH010000120.1, read as the reverse complement.
CCTTATCTCCAGACCTTAGCTCCTCGATGATTTGAATCCTGCGAGGATGTCCAATCGCGCGAATAAACTCCGCCAATTCGCTTGCCGCAAGCAATCGGTACGGCATAGAGCCTCCCCCCGCAATAGGCAGGTCCGCGACAAGCTGCCATGTGCTTCCACAGGTCGCTACGTTCACACATTCAAACAATTGCACATGGCATGCCGGACGATAGATCGCTCGCTCATGAGCCGAAAGTACTGTTTCGCCAGAGGAATTTGCGGCTCTCTACTATTGACGCTCGCGCCGATCCGTCGTCGATGGCGGCAACGTGCGCACGAGAGCGCGCTATCGGTCACACCGTGACCTGATTCCGCACACGGGAAAGATAGGACTAGGCTCTGTCGTCTACAGCCGCGCCGCATTCGGCGAGAAGGCGGTGTAAGGCCGGGTGCATGACGAGTCACCTCCCCGGACGCAACGCTCTTCATAACCATTCTCTGTTTTCTCTATCACAGCTAAAGCCAATAACGAAGCAGGCTTACGGAGTTGAAGTCTCATTCGGTCCGCGCGCGGAAAAACGCTTTACTAACTTTTTGCGACAGCCGGATTAACACGCTCGCGAAAAAACAGAGAACGCGAGAATAAACAGAGAGCGCTCACCGCGGCTCAGGCGAAGAGACGCGGACCGCTACTGGGCGTCGGCAAGGCCCGAATGATCGCATCGAGCGCCAACAATGCGCCTGCCGAAGCACGAGCCGGTGTGCGAAAATGAAGCTATCTTCTGTCGACGCTTCAACTTGCGCAGATTCACACCATGCGGAACATCTACCGGTCGCTCTTGCTCATCATCGCCGGCGCGACGCAGAAGGAACTCGCCCGGCAGGTCCGCTACCTCAAGGTCGAGAACGACATCCTGCGGAGCAAGCTGCCAGCGCGGTGCCGGTCGCCGATCGGGCGACCATCGAACAAGGCTTTCACGACGTGAAGGAAGTCTGGGGTGCCGGCCAGCAGCAAGTACGCAACATCTGGACCAACGTCGCCGTGTTCAATCTGAATCTGTGGATGCACACACTGGTGGAACTATGGGCGTGGAATCGTCCGCACGAACAACTCGTCGACCGCAGCAACTCGCCGTGGGACGACGCACAACGCCGCCCCTCGCACGCCAATCGCCGCAAAGCACTACGCCGCCTGATTCTCGAACACGAATTAAACGCCATTCACGCCGACCCGTCGCTCCCCAACAAAATCCTCAAGCTAGCCAAAAGCCTCATCGCCATGGCCGCCTAACGTAAACCAGTTTCTCGGAAAGTGCAGGCACAGTTAGACAGACAGATAAATCGTCGCGACCCCGTAGAAAATATCTACGTATTCCGCTGAGAGACGTGAGAGAGCGCGCCGTCGCACCGACTAGCTCGATCCGGTTGTCTGGCAGCATTGCTCAGTCCGCCAGGTCGTCGGGTCTTCCGACAAGTTGGCGAACGTGCGCGGCCAGGCGGCGGCCGAGTTGGTCCTCTTCGTCCACGACTTCATGTGCGCCGGCGTGAAGCAATTCCCAACGCAAAAAGTGGTAGCGGCAGCGGGCCACAATGAAGGTTTTCGGCGCGAGGTCGCGGACCAGATGGATTAGGTGGCGTGTGGTCGCGTGGTCTGGCACCGTGACGACAACGGCACGAGCTTTGTAAATACCAACGTGCTCCAAGACGTCCCGATGCGTCGCGTCGCCGAGGTGGGCGACCAGGCCGTATCGACGTGCGATTTCGATGTTGTCGGGGTTCAGATCGATCGCCACAATTTGCCGCTGGTGCGAGTCCATCAGGCCCTCTGCGAGGCGCTGCCCAGCCGGGCCGAAGCCGACGATCAGGATCACATCGGAAGGGGCGTTGAGGCTTGGTTCAGAGCCGGCCGTGGCGGCATATTCGTCGAACGGCATCGGCTCGGTGTCCGAACCTGCCGGCGCCTGTCGCCTTCGCCAGCGCAGCAATATGCGCTCGGAGCGAGCGCCGGCCCAGGGCGCAGCCGCAACGAAGTAGGGCGTGAACAACAGGGTCACAATGGTCGCGGACACCATTGCGCGAAACACGACCGGCGACATCAGCGCCACTCCCTCGACATTGCTCTGAGCAATGGTGGCCAACACGAAAGAGAACTCGCCTACCTGCGCCAAACACAATCCCGCCGCAAGCGCGTAACGCCAGGGGCGGCCAAAGGCCCGCGCTAGCAGCACGATGACCAGCGGTTTTCCCAAGATTATTGCCAACACGATGCCGGCAACGATCGCCCAGTGTCCCTTGACCCAGACCGGATCGCCGAACATTCCGATCGCCGCAAAGAACAGTGTAACCATCAACGTCGTTAGCGGCCGTGTGTCGGCGCGGACCTGCGTGGCAAATGGTGAGGCCGCCAGCAGGACGCCCGCGACGAAGGCTCCCAAGGCCGGACTCAGACCCACTGCATGTGTCGCCCACGCCGAACCGGTGGCCATAATCACCGCCAGTAGAATCGGCAAGTCACGGTTCTTGCGCCAGGTAGGCAGCAGTAGGAGCCGCGGCGCAACGATGTTAAATAGCACGTAAAACATGCCGATAAGCACGACAGCCAGAATCAGGGCCAGGGTCAGCTTCCCGACAATCAGCCCCCACGTTCCACCGGTTGCCATAACGCTGACCAGCAACATCATCGGGATCACGGCGGCATCTTGAATGAGCAAGATGCCAAGTGCCGTTCGGCCATGCTCGCTGTCGATTTCCGCTCGGTCCGTCAACAACCGCAGTACACATGCCGTGCTGCTCACGGCGACCATCATGCCTACAACAAGCGCTTCGCTAGCGTCCAACCCAGTAACGACCGCCACGCCGAAACCAAGGACCGCCGTCAACACCACCTGAAGCAGTCCGATCTTCAGCACGATGCTGCCCAGCGACAACAGTCGTCGTGGCGAGAACTCCAGGCCAATGGCGAACAACAGCAGGGCCACGCCCAATTCAGAAATGTTGAATAACTCAGCCTGAGTGGAAATCCAGCCCAGCACGTTTGGCCCAACCAGCATTCCCGCAATCAAATAGCCGACAATCACGCTCTGACCAAGCCGTTCGGCAACCGTTCCCAGCACAAGGGCCATCGCCAGCAAGACAAGAATGTCCCACAAGACGCCCCAAATGCCCAGCGGCGCGGCGGCCAGGATCGGTAATGCGTCAAGGATCATGGGACGATGCTCAAATCTTCGTTGGTGTCCATATGCTTGAGTGTGCCTGGACAGACAGTAGGACTTCCATTTTCCTCGATCGTGACCATCAAGCACAGCCAGATAATCGTGCCGTGATCGTTAGAGAAAATCTACGGTTGGCTGCACGATTATCTGGAATTCCACTGAACTCCAGCAGCAGCGGGCGGCGAACTCCGCCGGGGTCTGATAGTCTAACGAACTATGGGGGCGATGGTGGTTGTAATCGAGTCGCCATTATCGTTTGGGCGGATAGACCGGCGCGGACTGGCCCTCGGCGGTGCGGTGAATGTGAACCGAACGTGGGAACGACATGCTCAAATCTCTACCTTCCGTGATGGGGCAATTGGCGAGCCGCAAGGGCCAGCACAATGTACGC
>JAJDEH010000119.1 GCA_029259935.1 Planctomycetota bacterium | reverse complement strand
CGGGCAGCGTCCGATAGGTGTCATGGTAGTTATGCATGGCGATACCAACCTGCCGAAGATTGTTGGTACTCTGCGATCGCCGGGCAGCCGTGCGAGCGGAACTGACGGCGGGCAGCAACATCGCCGCCATGAGCGGCGCGGACGACCCCAAACTGCCGCTGGGTATTGTCGAATAGGTCACCGCCTCGGTGCCGGAATCGGTGCGCCGCACAATCGCCAAGCTGGGGTGAAGATGCTTGGAAATCGCAGCCGCCGAAGGTAGCACCGACAAATCCAAATCCACGCCCATTTCTTTATTAAGTTCGCTCAGTCCGTATTGGGCCAGCATCTGCACGGCCGGGTAAACCAACTCGAACAACTCGCGGCTATCAAAGTAGGTCAGCGCGACCGGACCGTTTTCCGCTTCCAAAGCCTTGGCCACCTCGGGCCGGTCGGCAAGCGATTTCTGTTGTTTGCGGAGGATGTGCCCCTTAACGGCTTGTGGATAGAGGCCGAAAACGACTTCTTCACGCGTTAGGCACCACGTCATCAAGAATGGCATATCTTCGTCAGGGACGGAGAAGTAATACACCTCTTGGCCAGCCAACTCGAATTGTTTGATTTGCGGGTCGGAGTCGTCATCGCCGAGCGCCCCCCGAGCAACTTCGATCAACGTACGATGGACTTTGTCCAGCGTCATTCGGTCGCGTACGGTCACCGCGAGTGTCCAGCCGGTGATCAGCCCGCCATCGTCCGGGGCGGCGTACAGAGTCCACCGATCGCCGAGTGAACCAATCAGCTCATCCCGAATAGCGACGCCGATCGATGCTTCAGCCGTCCGCAGTCCCTCGCGAATCTGGTCGGCGGCGAATGGTTCGACACGACCCATGATATCGAGATAGGTATCAAATAGTTTTCCCGCATCGAGCCGGCCGGACATGGCGGCGGGCGTATCGTAAGGTATGTTCTTCAGATCTTCGACGGTCAATGGGTCGGCATTTGCGAATTGCATCAAGCCGGTCGCCTTGCCGTCCAACTTGAGTCGCGAACGATTGACAAAGCCACTCTCGTCGAGTCCCGTCACCGCGGCGTACGAGTCGATATTGCCAAATCCTAACTCGCGAATTGCCTCCAGAACCGTGGGGCCGCCCATGGGCGCGAATTGGTCGATTAACGCACGGGCGTCCACATAAGTCAACGTAGATCGACGGTCGATCGGCATGCTGTCGCGAGCATCCGACAGCCATTCGGGTAGCTTGCCTTCGCGGTTGCGCAACATGTTTTCGTAAAGGTTTTCAAGCGCCTTGTCGCCCACGCCCAGCAACAAATAGTTACCGCGAATGCCCCAAGTGACGGCGGGGATTCCTTCACCCGCCGTGTAACGGTTGAATTTGCTTTCGTTGATCTCGACTTCTTGAACTTTCAACTCCGCACCGAAACCCATTTGCATCTGGTCAATCAACTTGGCCACTTCATCGGCTTGATCACCGACGCGAAGGACCATGGCCCCTTCGACATCAGGAATGGCGTCGCCGCCGACTTCGAGCTTGGTAACGTAGATCGCCGCGGGCTGAGTCAACAAAATCTTGGCCCATTTGGGCATGATCTGGGCCAGCCGCGCCGCCTGCTCGTCGCGTTCCGCCAACGCCGCTTTGCCGAGTGCGTCGCGGATGGCTTTTTCGACTTTGACAATCGCTTCTTGCAGTTCTTGCTCGGCCAGCAGTTGTTCGGTGTGATTCGGACTGCTGGGATCAGGCTTGGCGATTCCGGCCCAGGCGGTATAGAAAAGGCAGTCTTCCGGGGCGATTTGCGCCAGTCGTGGGTCCTCGGGCATGGGAGGCACGCCCAACGGAACACTCATTCCACCATTGAGGAACAAGACCATCAACAGTTCGATAAATCCGACACCGAAGAAAGAGAGTGCCATCACGATGACTCCGTTATTGAATTGTGAGATTTTGGTTTAATGGTCGTGAGTCTCAGCGTCGTGGCGAATCGGCGGCCGCAGCCGCGCCTTCGTCGGTCCCGGCGTCTGTATCCGCCGGTTCGGTGGCGGCTTCGGGAACCGCATCGGCGGGAGCCGCATCGTCGCGAATCGCGTCGGGAACCGCTCGCAACGTACGCGAACGCCGTCGCGACCGTCCACGCTCAAAGATGCTCCGATCAAATGGCTTGCCGTCTCGGCGGTCGAAAATCAACCGCAGTGTCTCGGGGGCGATCTTATCGGTGACCTTGAAGACGGCCCCGTCGCTCATCGCGGCAAGAAAGCCGTTTCGGCGCAAGCCCACGATGCCCCGTTGCGGCTTCATGGGATCGATTTCCAGGTCTTCGGGTTTGGTCCAAGCGACTGCTTTTTCGTCGCTCACTTCGACGATCATTGCGGTGTTGGATGTGCCGTCCACGATTTGGGCCATGCGAGTCGATACGGTACCCGGAAAGACGGAGTTTTCGCTGCGAATCGTCAGGTAGTTCGTCATTCCCGGCTTCTGTTTGCTGCCGGGAGCCCGGTAGATGGCGGGCATCAGCGGGATCAGCGCCTTGTTGTGCTCGCTGTCCCAAGGTTCGTCGTGATGAAAACGCTCGTAGAGTTCGCCACCTTCAATGAAGGGAAGGATCTGAACCCGCCAACTTAGCAACGAGTCGCCGTCATCGTTGGTCGACACGGCGGGAGGAAATTTGGCATACACTTCATGATAGCCGTGCATCGCCAATGCCATCTGTTTCAGATTGTTCTTCGCTTGGCTTTCCTGAGCTTTTTCAGGCACCATCAAAGACGCCAGTTCTTCTAACATATACCCGGGATCCGGATCGCCCACGATCACCCCCAGTCCCGCGAGGGGCAGCAGCGTAACAAGATTGCTGATCGGGGCGCTCTGCCGCGAGGTAATCTCCAGCCCGGTTTCGGTCTTGGTGACCGTCATCACGTCGGGCCGCAAATGCTTTTTGATCGACGAGCCGGACGGCAGCAACGACAGGTCGACATCAAGCCCCTCTTCCTGCAGCTCGACCATAATGAAATGAGCGAAGATTTGGACGAACGGATAAGCCAGTTCGAACACCTTGGGCGTATCTTGATAGACGATCTTTAGCGGCGCCTGATCGGCTTGAAACGCGGCGGCGACGGCCGGCACTTTGGCCAGCGATTGGTAGTCATCTCCTCGCGACAAGTAGGCTTTCACCGCTTGTGGAAAGAGGCTGAATATCAACTCGTCGTCGGTCAGGCACCAAGCGGGCGAGACAGGCACGTCCTCGTCCAGCATCTGGGTGAAATAGTGGATCGACTGGCCATTGAATGCCAGTCGTCCCAATCGCGGCCCGTCGCCGGCACCGAGACGTTCGGCCGCCCGCGCCGTGGCCAGTATTTGGTCCAAGACATCTTTTAGGCGTCCGTGGTCCTTGACCTGAATCACGGCCGCCGTTCCCCCAATCAGCCCGCCTTCACCGGGCGAATGATAAATGCAAAATGTATCCCCCAGCGAGCCAAGAATGTCGCGGCGAATGCCAAAGCCAAAACTCTCTTCCATTTGGCCAATCATCTCGCGGAATTCTTCGGCTTGAAGAGGATTGATCCTTTCGATTTGAGTGAGCGTCGAATCGAACACCTTGGCGGCATCCAATCGAGCGGCCACGGCAAAGATCGCGTCTTTGGGAATCGGCTGCAAATCGCTCGGCTTCAGCGGTTCGCCAATCGCGCTGCCCAGAATCCCGGCCGGCTCGCCGTCAAATCCGATCAAGGCGCGGACCACATACCCTTTGTCGTCCAGTCCTTGAACGGCTGCCAGATCCGAAAGGTTGCCGATTCCGATGGCGCTCAAGATCGCCTTGCCCTCGGGTCCGCCAATCAGCACGTCGTTCACTTGCTCGATAATCGTTCCGCCGTTGATGTAGGAAACGATCGCTGGCCGCTCGACGGCCAGAGTCTTGCGCAAGTCCCGCAGCCACTTGGGTGGTTCGCCGGTCGAACGCTTAACCATTCCTTCAACAGTCCCTTCGCCAACGCCGGCCACCAGGTACTTTCCATGAATGCCGAATGTCAGCAACGGCGATTTGGCACCGAGCTGCATTTGATACATTTTCGTACCGCCGATCTCGACTTCCTCGACCGGCAAGGCCGCGCGCACGCTCTCCCACAACTCGCGCAGTTCGTCCGACTCGTCTCCCACGGTGACGATCACGCCTCCAGCCACGTCGGGCGGACCGTCGGGCGAGATTTTCGCTTTGGAAACAAATACCGCGCCGGGACGGCTAAGAATCCGGTCGGACCAAGCCAACCCCAGCTTGGCCATGCGGGCGCCTTCGGGATCGCCCTCGCCCATCTCATTGATCGCCTCGGTGATGCGGCGATGCACCTCTTTAATGACAAGCTGTATCTCGGGTTCGGCCAGCAGTTGCTCGAACTCGTTTTCGCTGTCGGCACTCGGAGCCGCGGACCCAGACCAGGAGACGTAAGCCAGGCACTCCTCGGGAGCGATATTGGCCATGACGGGATCTTCATCACCGGGCGGCAGACCAAGGGGAAGTCCGCCGCCGATGGCAGCGGCGGTGAGCAGTGTGGCGATACTGACAGACGACGCGAACATGGTTTTTCACTCCTCGGAGAATGGGCCAAAGACGAATGTCACGCAGCGATGCCCGACGCGCGAGCGTGAGCATACCACGTCCCGCCGGGACCTGTCCACTTAGCGCGGAAGAGGCTAGCGTGGCGTAAGGAATCGGCCGCGACAGCGCGCAATAAGGCTATTCGTACTGCTTCCGGGAATCTTGGAAGTGAATGAGAATTTCCATCAGATGCGCGGATTCAAGGAGTGCGTTCCAGCATGAATTCGCTCCCAAACTGAATCGCGCGCTGTACACAAGCTCGGCGGCGCGAGCCTAGAATAAGTCGAGTACCCGTTGTTTCTCGGCCTCCAAAGAAAAGTCCTCGTAGGTGTTGAGGGCTTTTGCTTTTTTGTCCAGCGAACGAGTTCGACGCAAGTCGCCGGCACCCGGTTTGGTTGCCCGTTTCGCTTGATAGGCATTCCGCTTTTCAAGCTTTTCGATGTTCTTCATTTCCACCCCCAGCTTGGCCAGTCGTTTCTTATAGCGTTGCTGGGTCTCGTTATAGCGGCGAGCGATTTGTTCGCGCTGGGCTATGATTTGAGACGCGCGTCGTTCCAGCAAGTTCATCTGGCTGCGGTAACGGCTCGACAAGATGGCCAGATCGTTCACGCGCACGTTAAGGGCACCTTGGAGCGACGCATCCCTGGTTTGTCCGGCCTGACTCTGTAGTGCCACCAAACTTGAGGCAACGCGGGACTCTTCCCTTCGCAATTCGAACGCTTGAGCGTCAAGCCGATCTAACTCTTTGAGCAGCGGAGCATCCTCGTCCGCGATCGCCTTAAGCTCTTCCTTGCCCTCGTCGCGAATCTTTTCCACTTCGGGAGCAATCGCCTCGCGGCGGCTATCCAGCCGTTGGGATTCTTCGTCCAAGTCCTCTTTTAGCTTCTCCTGCTGTTGTACCGCCTCGACTTCGGCTTTCTGCTTGGAATCGACTTTTTCTTTTGAAAAGTCGTTGAACATGTCGACGACCGACTGCCGAGCCGATTCGAAGGCTTCGGCCTGACTGTCATCCAGGCGGGCGTCGATGCGCACGGTTTGCCGATCCAAACGCGACTTGGTCACGGCCCCTTGCGCGGGCCCTTCAAGGTAGCCGATCATGCGCCCCATAAACTCCACGGACTCTTGCTCCTTATCCTTGGCCGCATCCGCCTCTAGCAGGAGGCTGATCTTATCCAAGTCGGCAAGCGAACGTTCGTGCTTCTTCAACAGCATGGACAACCAAGCCTTGGCCTTCCACGCGTGAACATCTTCCTCGTCGTGGGCGACCAGTTTCTCCAGCAAGCTTTCCGCTTCGGGATAACGACGCTGTTTCATCAGTACCAAGATGTAGGCGTACACGGCCCGTTTGTCGCCGCGCGAAACGCTTTGCACATTCTTGAACTCGTCATCGGCGGCGGCTCGCGTCTTAAAGGAGCCGGGCCAGCCGGCATCCAGCATCGATTCGACCGCTCTCTTTAAGTCGGCGTCGTCAGCTTGCGCGGCCTGAGAGGCTAGGAGAGTGAAAATGAAAAGTGGCGTAATCAAGAAGGTCCGGTTCATCATTCAATCCGCTCCCTTGGCGTATGTGGAATCAGCGCACGACAGCCCTCCACCATTCGTACATCCTAGTGGCGAAATCAGGCGCGAACAAGGGAAATCCAACAGAATTGGCCGATTTTCGCGGCTCTGCATGCCACGAAAAATATCTACATTATCGGCGGTCGGCATGGGCAAGCGGGCCGAAGGGCTGCCCGGCGGGGCATCAGACAGCCGCCGCTGGTTCCTGAGGCCGTTGGCCGCAACCTTCGCGATGCCGCAGGAAATCGCTCAAATGACGAAGCAGTTCATCCATTTCAACTGTACCGGCCATGACCAGCAATTGCCCCAACTCCAGATTCCGGTTGACATCCTGGATCTTAAGAAGCTGCGCCACTTGCTCGCCCGAGAGCAGCCCCAGTCGGACGGCGATTTGGCCAAATAACCCAGCGGGACCCTGAGTTTCCTCAGCCCGGTTCGGCTCGGTCCATTGCTCTTGGTCGACCAGGATCTGATCAATTTGGGTGACGGTCAGCAAATTCAGCTTCAGGGCCAGCATGCCGATGGTGTTGCCGCTTTCGGCCCACTCGCTGGCGCGGGGCACCGCGCTTTCGTCAAGCCCCAGTTGATCCCTGAGGAAGTCCAAGAAATTGTTGGATGAGGAAGATACCATGTGCCGCCCAACTTCAGAGTCTATCCACCGAATCCGACGCCCTACAGCTAAATGGTACCTCATTCTTGCATGGACAGTGAGTTTTTCCCACGAAAAACGTCGCAACGCTTCGCTGCCCTGTCCGAATCATGCGGCTTGTATCGATAGCGTATCGATGCGGTCTCGCTCAAGTTGGATCTGGCGATGCAGTGTTGGTCGAGTGCGTGCGCGTCAGTAGCTATAATCAGAAATTGCGGATTAGTCTGTATAAAGTGAAAAGCATTGGCACTGTTGGGTTAAGTTGCGACGAGCAGCGCGGTTTCTCACCGTCGGGCGATAACGCGTAATTAGTTCGACGCTTCGCCACCTTGGAATCTCTTTGAGGAGTAGTTCATGCGATTTATTGTTGTCTTGTCCGTGGTGGTTGGCGCGATGTCCGCGAGCGGCCAGGACCGGCCTGTCGCTTTCATTGGCGCGAAGGTCATGCCGATCGAAGGCGAGGTAATTCCCAACGGTACGTTGGTGGTTCGCGGAAAGAAGATCGTCGCCGTCGGTCCGGTTAGCGAAGTCGACGTCCCCGCGAACGCGGAGCGGATCGACGTCAAAGGCCGCCTAATCATGCCCGGCCTTGTCTGTACGCATAGCCACATCGGCGGACCTTACGCCGCGGATGGAAGCGGCCCGATTCAGCCCGGCGTGCGCGTACTCGACAGCCTTAATGTTCATGATTCCGGATTCAAACGCGCGCTGGCTGGCGGTCTGACCACGCTGAACATCATGCCCGGGTCGGGACATTTGATCAGTGGGCGAACCGTCTATGTCAAGCTGCGGTTTTACGAAGGCAAGCCATCCACGATCGAAGACCTTCTTTATCGCGACGCGGAAGGCAAGGGGCTCGGCGGATTGAAAATGGCGAACGGTACCAATTCGATGAAGGGCGGAGTGTTTCCCGGTACGCGGGGCCGATCGGCCTACCTCGTGCGGCAAGAGTATATTAAGGCGCGGGAGTACCACTCCAAGGTCCAAGACGCCGAGGGCGACGCTGCCAAGTTACCTCCTCGTGATCTGCACTTGGAGACGCTGATCGAAGCCATGCAAGGCAAGCGGATTGTGCATCACCATACGCACCGACACGACGACATCATGACCGTACTCCGCTTGTCACGAGAATTCGGCTTTCGCGTGGTCCTGCATCACATCAGCGAAGGCTGGAAAGTCGCCGACGAAATCGCCAAGGCGGGTGCCCCTTGCTCGATCATCATGATCGATTCGCCGGGCGGCAAGCTGGAAGCTCGCTATCTCACCTTGGAAACTGGCAAGATCCTCGAAGATGCCGGCGTGCTGACGGCGTTCCACACGGATGACCCCATTCTCGATTCGCGTTATTTCTTCCGCAGTGCCGCGTTGGCCGTGCGTTCGGGCATGTCGAGAAAGGCGGCATTGGAAGGATTGACGTTGGCCGGAGCGAAAATGCTGGACCTGCAGGATCGCGTGGGTTCACTCAAGCCGGGCAAGGACGCGGACTTCATCATCATGGACGGTGATCCGCTAAGCATTTACTCGAAGGTCCTGGAAACCTGGGTCGAAGGCCGCAAGGTATTCGATCGCGGCAATCCTAAAGACCGTCTTTACGCCGTCGGCGGATATGGAGCGGGTCATGATCAATCGCCTTATTACTGCTGCTTCGACGAAGCGAACCAAGGAGGTGCGAAATGAAGACGCAATACTTGCTGACATTCGTCATCTCATTTTTCTGCTTGAACGTGGCCGGATCGGCGTTCGGCCAAGTTGCGATTCGTGGCGGCACCATCCACACGATGGCGGGTGAACCGATTCACGACGGCATGATTGTTATTCAGGATGGCAAGATCACGGCCGTCGGCAAGGCGGATGCGATTAAGGTGCCTGACGGTTTCAAAGTACTCAAGGCCAAAGTCGTCACGCCAGGATTGATCGATGCCCACTGCACGGTTGGCCTGTCGGGCATCCTGAATTACGACCATGATCAGGACCAACTGGAACGCGCGGCGCCGATCCAACCTGAACTGCGGGCTCTCGATGCCTACAACGCGCACGAAGACTTGATCGAATGGGTACGCGGATTCGGCGTCACGACCATTCACACCGGACACGCCCCAGGCGAGCTAATCTCGGGCCAGACCTTGATTGTTAAAACGTTTGGTAACACGGTGGAAGATGCCCTGTTGACCGAAGCACGCGCCGTGGCCGCAACCTTGACCGGCGACGCACGTAAAGAGGACGTGAAGTCGCCCGGCACGCGCGGCAAGATGATCGCGATGCTGCGCGCCGAGTTTATCAAAGCGCGAGAGTATCTCGACAAGCAGGCTGCCGCGAAAGAAGACGACAAGGCATCAGCGCCGCCGCGTGACCTGCGTTTGGAAACCCTGGGCAAGGTCTTGCGAGGCGAGTTGGCATTGATGGTTACCGCCCACCGCGCACAGGACATCGGCAACGCACTTCGGCTGGCCAAGGAGTTTCGGATCAAACTGTGGCTGGACGGCGCCGCGGAATCGTATCTGCTGGTGGACGAGATCAAGTCGGCCGGGGTGCCCGTGTTGATCCATCCCACGATGGTCCGCCCGACGGGCGAACGCGAGAACTTCAGCTTTGAAACCGCGGCGAAGCTCGTGAATGCCGGCATTCCCGTCGCGCTGCAAGCGGGCTATGAAGCGTACGTTCCTAAGACACGTGTGCTGCTGTGGGAAGCAGGAATGGCCGCGGCGAATGGCTTGACCTTCGATCAGGCTCTCGGTGTCATCACGATCGAATGCGCGAAGATCCTAGGCATCGACAAGCGAGTTGGTTCGCTGGAAGTCGGCAAGGACGGCGATGTTGCCCTGTTCGACGGAGATCCGTTCGAATACACCACGCATTGCGTTGGCGTCGTTATCGACGGGAAGGTCGTCAGCAAAACGCGGCGGTAAACGGGGCTGGCCGTTCGTGTTCCATGCGGCTTCGTTTAGCTTGCCGAACACCGCGCCGTCGTCGCCTCGCCTTGCGCATTCCATCATGCGTCTTGCGATTGCCATGAAGGAGTTTAGTTGGGCGGTTCGGATTTGCATTCGTTGACACTGCATTCTAGCAGTCTTAGAATCGCGTTTCCCCAAGTGAGCTTCCAAGCAATTTGCTTCTTCTCAAGGAGTTTTATCCATGTCCGAGAATGCCGCGGACTCGCGGACCTTCGCCCCTAGTCCTGAATTCTCCGCCAAGTCTAGTATCGGATCGATGGACCAATACCAGCAGCTTTACGATGTGGCGGCGGCTGATCCGGAGGGATTTTGGGGCAAGTTGGCCCAAGACGAATTGCATTGGTTCAAGCCGTTCGACACGGTGCTGGAGTGGAACGAACCGTTCGCCAAGTGGTTCGGCGGCGGCGAAACAAACGTCAGCTACAACTGCCTCGACGCGCACCTGGGAACCGAACGTGAAAACAAAACCGCGATTGTTTGGGAAGGCGAACCGGGCGATACGCGGACCTTGACCTACAAGGAATTGCACGCGGAAGTATGCAAATTCGCCGCGGCGATGAAGTCGCTGGGCCTCCAAAAGGGCGATGTGGCTTCGATCTATATGCCGATGGTGCCGGAACTGGCGATTGCCATGCTGGCTTGCGCGAGAATAGGCGTCGTGCATTCGGTAATCTTTGGAGGATTTTCCAGTGAAGCAATCGCCGACCGCAACAACGACGCCAGCGCGAAAGCGGTCATCACGGCCGATGGAGGATGGCGTCGGGGGTCGGTATTGGCGCTAAAAGCCAATGTCGACGTCGCACTCGATAAGTCGCCCACCGTCGAGCATTGCATTGTGCTGCGGCGTTGTGAGAACGACGTCACCATGAAAGAAGGCCGCGACCATTGGTGGCACGATCTGGTCGACAACGCCGGCGACGATTTTCCGGCGGAGCCGATGGACAGCGAGACGACGTTGTTCATTCTCTATACAAGCGGATCGACGGGCAAACCGAAGGGCATTCGGCACACCTCCGCCGGTTACAACCTGTATGCGAAGAAGACCTTTCAATGGGTCTTCGATCACCGCGACGACGACATCTACTGGTGTACCGCCGATTGTGGATGGGTCACGGGCCATACTTACATCGTGTACGGACCGCTTTCCGCGGGCGCGACGACGGTCATGTATGAAGGCGCGCCGAATCATCCGGACGAAGGACGTTTTTGGGACCTGGTCGACAAACATAAAGTCACCATTTTTTATACGGCGCCGACCGCGATCCGCGCGTTTATCAAATGGGGAGACCAACACGTCGAAAAACGCGACCTTTCTTCGTTGCGTTTGCTGGGCAGTGTCGGCGAGCCGATCAATCCGGCCGCGTGGCTGTGGTATCACGAAAAGATCGGCAAGAGCCGGTGCCCGATCGTCGATACGTGGTGGCAAACGGAAACCGGCGGGATCATGATGAGCCCGTTGCCCGGAGCGACGCCGACCAAGCCGGGAAGCTGCACCAAACCGCTGCCCGGAATTGTCGCTGAAATCGTTGACGCGAACCACAACCCGTGCGGCGCGGAAGAACAGGGTATGCTGGTCATTACCAAACCGTGGCCCGGCATGCTGCGCGGCATTTGGGGCGACGAGGAAAGATACAAAAAACAGTATTGGAGTACCGTTCCAAATTGCTACCTGGCGGGCGATAACGCGATGCGCGACGCCGACGGCTACTATTGGATCTACGGGCGGCTGGACGATGTACTCAACGTGTCGGGCCATCGGCTCAGTACGACGGAAATCGAAAGTGCTCTTGTAAGCCACCCGGCCGTGGCCGAAGCGGCGGCGGTCGGCAGACCCGATGACATCAAGGGCGAAGCGGTCGCGGTTTTCGTGACACTCGCCTCGCTGGAACCGAACGAGGAATTGCGAAAAGAATTGCGAGTTCACGTTCGCACGCAAATCGGCGCGCATGCCCAGCCGGATGACATTCGCTTTACCGCCGCCTTGCCCAAAACCCGCAGCGGCAAGATCATGCGCCGGCTGTTGCGTTCGATTGCCAAGGGCGAGGAAAGTACGTCGCAGGACACCTCCACACTGGAAGACTACAGCGTGCTGGCGAAACTGCGTGGCGACGAGGATTAAGCGGACGACGATCAGTTGGCATTCACGGCGTCGCCGAGCTGAATTCTGTTCGCTAACGACTCGATTTCGTCAAGCCGTTCGCGGATTTCGTCGTTGTCAGAGTTCTTCGCCGCTCGTTCAAGTTGGGCGGCGGGTTCGGTGAACGCGGCGAATCCGGCCGTGCCGCCGGAACCCTTCAGCCAATGCGCCAGTTTCTTCAGCGACTCGAAATCATCACTCAGAAAGGCCTCACGCATCGACGGTATTTTTTCGGCCAAATGCTCAGCAAATTCCGCGGCGATTTCTTGGAAAACGGGATTATGGGTCGGTAGTGCCGACACTAGCGGCGTAGGTTCGGCAGCCGGATCGCCAGGCGTCAATTCATCTTGTAGTTCATCCGCCGCAGGCGATTCTTTGGCCTCTTTCGGCGGACGTCGCAAGGCTTTCGCGATGGTCGATATCAGCCGGTCGGTTTCAATCGGCTTGCTCAAATAGCCTGAGCAACCGGCCGACTTGCACTTGGCTTCATCGCCTTTCATGGCATGGGCGGTTAGAGCGATAATGGGCGTTTCAACTCCGCGCTCCCGCAACTTCGACGTCGCGGAATATCCATCCATGACCGGCATTTGCATATCCATGAGTATCAGGTCAAAAGACTCCCGCGAACCTAGCTCGAGCCCAATCTTTCCGTTTTCAGCCGCTGCAACGACCGCGCCCGCATCGTGCAAGACCACTTCAATCAGCTTCCGATTCGTGACTCCGTCTTCAACAAGCAGAATTTTGGTGCCGGCCAACGACTGGTTCCATTCCGGCGTGGCTGTTTCGCTCGCAACGGATTCGGGCGTGAATGCCTCGACGATCTTGACGCCGTCCAGCGGTCCCGTGTCAACGGTTGCGGTAAACGTGCTACCATGACCGACTCGGCTGGCAACGGTAAGGTTTCCACCCAGCGCCTCGGCAATCTTGCGACTGATGGCCAAGCCGAGGCCCGTCCCACCAAATCGCCGCGTCACGGAGTTATCTGCTTGCACGAACGGATCGAAAATGTCGTCCAGTTTTTCCTTGGCGATGCCAATGCCGGTGTCGGACACGTCAATGGCCAACTGTGGGTTGTCTTGATTTAGCAGCGCGCGAGCGACAATCTTGACGCTGCCGTCATCGGTAAACTTAACGGCATTGCCGGCCAAGTTCACGAGCAACTGCCGCAAGCGACCACTATCCGTTTGCATGGATTCGGGAAGGCCGCCTTCCATCTCGAAGCTCAATCCGATTCCTTTTTCTTCCGATTTGCCTCGCAACACAGTAACGACATCCGAAATCAGTTCGCACGGCGAACAGCGAACGCGTTCCATTTCCATGCGGCCTGCTTCGATTTTGGAAAGATCGAGAATGTCATTGATCAACGCCGCGAGGTGTTTGCAACTGGTCTGAATTGTGTGCAGAAATTCCATGCGAGTGGCGTCATCGCCCTTATCCGCTCCCTTGATTAACAGTTCGGTGAATCCCAAAATTCCGTTCAGCGGCGTACGAATTTCGTGGCTCATGTTCGCCAGAAATTGGCTTTTGGCCTCGTTACTCGCCTCGGCAAGGGCGGCCAGACTGTTGGCATACGCGATTTGCTCGGCCAGTTCCACGTTGAGTTCCCCGACCTGCTTTGCCCTTTGAATTCGTTCGAGGACATTGCCCAGTTGATGTCCCAGCGCCTCAAACACCTCCAGCATCGAGGCGTCTTCTTCCAAAGGCCGTTCGACGAAGAATTCCAGAATGGCTTCGGGCTTCCCGTTCACATTGACCGGAAAAGCCGCCGCCCCCGAAACGCCCAAGTTCCGGCAGATTCGATTGCGGGGGAAATTGCCGTCTAGCAGGACATCCCGAATCCAAGCCGGCCGCCCCGTTGCCAGCACTCGGCCGGGCAATCCCTCACCTCGCGTAAACTCTGTTTGCTGCGTTGTACTACGAAATTCATCGTGATCCCCATCTCCGGAGAAGAACCACAGGTTCGAGGGCACGAGGCGGTCTGCCGAATTCTGGGCCGGCAAATAGGCGTGCCCAACACTCCAGTTAAAGGTCTTGCATACTAGCTCCAAAACACTCTGGATGGCACCATCGAAATCCTTGATTTCGTACACCAAGGCGCTAGTGCGGTGCAACAGGGTCGCTCGCTTCGCCGCCAACTGCAGGTTTCGTTCACTTTCCTTTCGAGAGCTTGCATCGCTGGCGATGCCCAGGAACCCGCTTATCTGGCCTTCTGGATCACGCAATGCGGTGACGCGGAGGTCGACCGGCAAGTACGTGCCATCGCTTCGCCTGAAAGTCCACTCGCGCTCGTCCGAACCGCCGCTGGTGACGGGTGCGACAAATGACTCGAACCCTCGCACCTCGCGCCCTAGGTCCCTGGAAAGCTCCTTGCCTCGCGCAATCACCTCCTCCTCCAGGTGCCACTTGGCGGGTGTCTCCTTGCCCACGATCAATTCCGCCGGGTAGCCGATCATTTTTTCAGCGCCCGTGTTGAAGGTCGTCACGATTCCGCTGGTGTCCGTGGATATGATCGCGACGCGCGTGGAAGCATCGAGGATGGCCTGCAATCGCCGCTGCAAATTCGCCGCGGTCGCGCGTTTCTCAATCAGTTCACTCTCCGCTCGCTTGCGTTCGGAGATATCCGACGCGTACTTTACGACCTTAATCGCCCGGCCGTTCATGTCGAAAATAGGGTTGTAAGATGCTTGGATCCAAACCTGCTTGCCGTTCCTGCCGATACGTTTGAATTCCGCCGCGATGTACTCGCCGCGGTTGAGTTTATCCCAAAATACGTCGTACGATTCGCTGTCTCGAACTGACGCCTCGACGAACATGCCGTGATGCTGGCCCTCGACCTCCCCCAGCGAATAATTCATGGCACTTAAAAAGTTCTCGTTAGCCGTGATGATCGTGCCGTCCAACTCGAATTCGATCACCATTTGCGACCTGCTGATCGCGGCCAGTTGCCCTTGGAAGTCGGCATTTCGCAATTTCTGCTGAGTGATATCCGATGCATACTTGACGACCTTGTAGGGCCTGCCGTTCAAGTCGAAGATCGGGTTGTACGATGCTTGGATCCAAACGTCCCTTCCGTGCTTGCCGATGCGTTTGAATTCCGCGGCTAGATATTCGCCCCGGTTGAGTTGCTCCCAAAACGACTTGTACTCGCGACGGTCCCGGACGGATGGCTCGACAAACATGCGGTGATGCCGGCCGGCGACCTCTTCCAGCGAGTATCCCATCGTATCCAAAAACTGCTGATTGGCGCCGATGATCGTACCATCCAGTTCAAACTCGATCACTGCCGTCGATCTGCTGATTGCCTGAAGGTGCGCCTGGTGATCCGCCGTAAGTATCTTCAAGGCGGTGCGCGAGTCGGCCAAATTGTGAAAGGTTCGATAGACGTCGATCAGCAATCCGACTAACACCAGTGCGTAACTGAGGATCTTCAGCCCGTGAGCCAAATCGAAGGGCAGGTCAAAAAGCGTGAACGATCGCGACATGACGACTGCCTGGGCCACGAAACCGATGAACAGTGACCCGACAAGCCAAGCTTTGATCGATTCGGTATCCGGATCGGCCCGCCAAGCGAAACCACACAAGGCGATTCCAAACAGAGCCGCCGCCACGAGCTCTTCCGGACGGCCAAAGAACAACTCGGGATAGTACGCACGGGGCAGCGGAACAAACACAAAGAAGCAAAAGCTGGCGAGCGTCAGGCCTCCGATCACCGCGTAGACGACCCACTCGTGGATGCGACCCTCTGAACGGCGTTTGTGTTCCCACCACGTCGCCAGTAACATGACGACCATCAACACCGCCAGGAACATGCGTGATGCATTCCAACTCCATGGACTCAGCGACTCGGGCGGCGACGGCATCAAGTAGTAAAGCAGTTCGCTGGTGACCACCGCGTGATAGCCGTCAAGCAGCGCCGTGCCGATAAAGCCGGTCGCCAAGAACAAATAGGTGCTGCTCTTCTTGGAATAGAAGCGAACAAACGCCAGCACGCCCACCATCGCCGCCAGCAGGGTTGCCACGACCTCCATGATCGTGTGCAGTTCTCGATTGCCTTGCCAGGGAACAAGCTGCAACACGATGCAGGCGATGACGAAGACGGCGGCACCGGCGAACGCCAGCGCAAGGCTAACCAGTCTGATGGTTTGCGGTCGAGCGTTGTGTTGTTTTTCGTTTGTTAGGGAATTCATAAACACTTCGCATTACTCTTGATCGTCACGAATGACTTCAGCGCGAGCGACGGACCCACATCAACTATAGGGACCATGCACCAACATGGATCCATGCCCTTCCGTCCACGAGAGGCGCGCGGGCAACTCCCACTAAACGTGGCTCACAAAAAGGATTCCGGCGGATTTGGACTGTCGCTCGGAAAAAGTGTCGACGACACACCAAACAACAGAAATTCTCGTCTCATCCCGGTCTTCCCAGCCTGCGGTGACCGCCCCAATGGGGGCATTCCTGGGTGCACCTTTTTCGATTGAGCCACCTTTTCTGCCCATGAAGAATGAAGCTGGGGCATCGCTGCCCCCGCTGGACATGCCGGACAACGCACTATCCGCTCAATTTCCGATCTCAGAGGAGGTTGCTGCTTGCGCTGCGGATTTCAGCCTACTTGAAAACGCCTCGCTGACATGTCACTATAAGGTGACATGAGTAATCGGCAAAAAGATAACGACGCGGTTTGGAAAGCGCTGGCGGATGCCACTCGGCGGGAGATTCTGGATGCGTTGGGCGAACGGCCGTTGACCACCGGCGAGCTGGTCGAGCGATTCGATCAGCTTTGCCGGACGGCGGTCATGAAGCATCTCGACATACTGGTCGAAGCGCAACTGGTGGTCGTCCGCCGGGAAGGACGCCAGCGCTGGAACTATCTCAACCCGCTACCGATTCAACATGTTTGCGATCGCTGGATCAGCCAACATGTCCGTCGCATGGCGGGGGCTCTCTCGCGACTCAAGGACTTTGCCGAAGAGCGACATCGCAACGAACCGTCCCATAAAGCAACTTCAAAAACAAAGGAAAAGAAATGAACATTGGTGCCAAACATCTCGAGGTCGCGGCCAGTTCGTACGAACTGGAGATTGCCATTGATGCTCCAATCGAGCGAGTGTGGCAAGCGTTGATTGACGAAACCAACGCCTGGTGGCTGCCCGATTTTCACATGGTCGGACCCGATTCCACGGTGACCTTCGACACGCGCGCCGGCGGCGGGCTGGTCGAACATTTAGAAGGTGGCGGCAGCTTGCTGTGGTACACCGTCCACTGGTGTCATCCAGATCAATGGACCATCTACCTCGTTGGCCAGGTTCATCCGGATTGGGGTGGCCCCGCGACCAGCCATCTAAAACTGGCTTTGGAAGAACGAAGCAAGGGCGGCTGCACGCTGAAGGTCGGCGACGCCCGCCTGGGACCAATCGACGAGGCCAATGCCAAGGCATCGCAAGACGGCTGGCAAACTCTCTTCAGCGACGGGCTCAAGCAGTTCGTCGAACACGGACAACCGAAGCTGGACTGATTTTCCAGGATTCAGGATTGTGGTGCAGGCGTCTCGCCTGCCGCAGCCGAGACGACCGCACCACAATTAGCCCACACACAGCGAACGCATTTTGAATGTGTAATCCGCATTGTGAGTTGATATAATGAGAGGCGTTTCCCGCCTGCCTTCCCACCCACATCAATTCCTCGCCATGACGAATTCCACTCGCTCCATCGCGGCTCTTTTAGTTGCCTTGCTGACGACGCCCAACTTGCTGGCGGTGGATTATGTTAAGGACGTCAAACCGCTGTTGGAGTACAAGTGTTACGCCTGTCACGGCGCGCTGAAACAACAGTCGGGCCTGCGACTGGATACGGCGGCCAAGCTGATCGCGGGTGGAGACGGCGGTTCACCCATCGAGCCGAGCAAGCCGGGCGAGAGTTTGTTGATCGATGTACTGACCGGTGACGCCGGATTTCGCATGCCGCCAGCCAACGAGGGCTCGCCGCTGAAGGCGGAAGAGATCGACATCATTCGAGCTTGGATCGCGGAAGGAGCCGTTGCCCCTAAAGACGAAGAACCACAAGCCGACCCGCGAACTTGGTGGTCGTATCGCCCGATTACTCGGCCTGCCTCGCCGGCTGTCGAAGACGATTCGTGGTGTCGCAATGAAATCGACCGCTTTATCGCGGCCAAAAGGGATCAACAGCAACTGCCCCACGCCGGCCAGGCAGCCAAAGGAATCTGGTTGCGGCGAGTCTATCTGGATCTGATCGGCATGCCGCCGACGCGCGGGGAGCTATTGCAATTCCTGGCCGACGACCGGCCCGCGGCGTTCGAATCGGTCGTCGACGATTTACTCTCGCGACCTCAATATGGCGAGCGCTGGGGCCGGCATTGGATGGACGTTTGGCGTTACAGCGATTGGTATGGCAGCCGAGGGATTAACGAAATCCGCTATAGCCAGCGGCACATTTGGCGATGGCGCGACTGGATCGTCCGTTCGCTCAACGACGACAAAGGCTATGACGCGATGATCCGCGAGATGCTGGCGGCCGACGAAATTGCCGGCGACGATCCGCAAGTGCTGCCTGCCACCGGGTATCTGGGCCGCAACTGGTACAAGTTTGATCGTAACGTGTCGATGTTCGAAACGGTCGAACGAACGGGAGAAGCGTTTTTGGGGGTGACGTTTCGATGCTGCCGCTGCCACAATCATAAGTTCGATCCGATCAGCCAAGAAGAGTATTATCGATTTCGTGCGTTCTTCGAGCCGCATCACGTTCGCACCGACCCAATCTCGGCGTTGACGAAAACGCAGAAGGACGCCACGCTGGGCCAAGTCCTCAACGACGGCATTGCGTTGGTGTACGACAAAGAGCCCGAAGTACCAACTTATCGTTTTGAACGCGGTGACAATCGTTATCCCGACGAGTCGAAGCCGCTCGCGCCGGGCGTCCCCAATTCGCTTGGCGCGGACCAAGTCGTCGTCCAACCGATTGAGTTGCCGCTGGGCGCTTGGTATCCAGCGATGCGGACGGGCGTTCGTGAGACGTTGATTGAAAAGCCCCGCCAAGGCGTTACTGCCGCCAAGGAGCAACTGGCCAAGGCCGTAGGGAAGTCCGCCGAGTTGCATAAACAAATTGCCGCCGCGAATGCGAAACCGTCCACCGAAACCGAAGGCCAGGTATTTCTAAGCGACGATTTTTCCAAGGCCAGACCGGACACCTGGAAGGTCTACAGCGGCAACTGGGTCTATGAAGACAATCATTTGGTCGAGAAAGCGGTCACCAGTTTTGCGACCATGGTGACCCAAGCCAATCACCCTCGCGACTTCACGGTTCACCTACGATACCGCCCGCTGCAGCCGGGCACTTATCGCTCGGTCGGTTTTAGTTTTGATTATCAGGATCAGGGCAATTCCCAGGATGTCTACACCAGCACGGGCGACAGCAGCCAAAGCGTGCAGGCCTTTCATCGCGTCGGAGGCAACCAGGCATATCCTCGCGAAGGCATCGTCAAGACGTCACTGAAAGTGGGGGAAGAAGCCACGCTTGACGTATCGGTGATCGGCTCGAGCCTGACGATTGACCTCAACGGCGAGCGGAAGTTGGACTACGTGATGCCGGTGGAGCGGCGTGACGGCAAATTCGCGCTGTGGGTCCATGCGGGGTCGGCGGAGTTTTTGGAATTAAAAATCAGCGAGCATGCCGAATCGTTGGAAACGATGCGCCAGCGGCTGCGGGACGCCGAGCGGTCCGTCAAGCTGGCCGAGGTATCCGTCAAAATTGCCGAAGCCGAACTGACTTCCGTGACGGCTCGGCTGCAAGCCACGATCGCCGGTTTTTCCAACGGCACCGAAGAAGACCCCAAGCAACTTGCCCTGCAGGCGGCCGCGGCGGCCCTTCAAGTCGATGTCGTCAAAGCGGAACACGAGGTCTTGAAGCTAGAGCAACAAGGCGAGAGTGCGAATGCGAAACAAGCGTTGGACGCCGCCCGAAAGAAACGGACTACGGCTCGCGAGGCGGTCACGAATCCCTCCGAGTCCTTCGCTCCGCTTGGCGACCAGTATCCGAAAACCAGCACCGGCCGCAGGACCGCACTAGCCCAGTGGATTGCGAGTGATAAAAATCCACGCACGGCTCGCGTGGCGGCCAATCATTTGTGGGGCCGTCATTTTGGCCAGCCGCTGGTGGCGACGCCCGAAAACTTTGGGCTCAATGGCCGCACGCCGACGCATCCGCAACTGCTCGATTGGCTGGCATCGGAGTTGATTGCCAACAACTGGCGCATGAAACCGCTGCACCGTCAAATCGTCTTGTCTGCCACTTATCGGATGGCATCACGGGCGTCGGCGATGGAATCCGCGCACCGGGCGGAGCCAGAGAATCATTTTTATTGGCGGATGAACTCGCGCCGCATGGAAGCGGAAGCGGTCCGCGATAGTACGCTGCACCTCGCACGCCAGTTGGATCTTGAATTGGGTGGCCCCGAGATTTCCGAGCGAGACGGCGAAAAAGTGTCTCGCCGCAGTCTTTATTTTCGCAATACGCCCAATGAAAAGATGGCTATGCTGGAGACGTTCGACGTGGCCGATCCGAATTCGTGTTACCGGCGAAAGGAAAGTGTCGTCCCTCAGCAGTCGCTGGCGATGATGAATAGTGGCTTGGTATTGGACGCCGCGCGAACGATTGCCGGACAACTGACCGCTGCGGAAGACAACTTTGTCGAGGCGGCCTTTGAGACCATTTTGTCGCGTTCGCCAACGGATGCGGAATCGGCAAGATGCCGACAGTTCTTACAAAATCATGCGAAGCTGTTAAGCGAAAAGTCCACGGAGCAATTTACCGCGGGCGGATCGGCGCGGAGGAAGCCGGCGGCCGATTCGGCAACGCGGGCTCGCGAGAATCTGGTTCACGTGCTGCTGCTGCATAATGACTTTGTCACGGTTAGGTAGGCAAACGTAGGAATCGAAAGATGAAAAGCGAATTTCCTTGTGGCCGAACACAACGACGCCAGTTCCTCGCCGATTGTGGTCTGGGATTCACCGGGTTGGCACTGGGCTCGCTGCTGCAACGCGACGGCGCGGCGGCTTCGTCATCTCCACCCAGCGGCCAACCGCACTTCACGCCAAAAGCGAAGAGCGTGATTTGGTTTTTCATGAACGGCGGCACCAGCCACCTGGAGTCATTTGATCACAAGCCGGCGATTAACAAATATGCCGGATTGACCATTGAGGAATCGCCCTACAAATCGACGGTTCTCGATTCTCCTTTTTATCGCAAGAATGTGCGCGACTTTTCGGGCAAGCCGCGGGCACTGATGGCGTCGATCTATCCGTTGCAAGTTGGCTATCAGAAACGTGGCGAAAGTGGGATTGAAGTCAGCGATTGGTGGCCGCACGTGGGCGACTGCATTGACGACATTGCCGTGGTGCGTTCGATGTGGACGACCGACAACGACCACGCGGCGCAACTGCAGTTCCATACCGGGCGGCACATCTTCGACGGGTTTTATCCTTCGATCGGTTCATGGGTTCACTACGGCCTGGGATCGATCAACGAAAACTTGCCTCAGTTTGTCGTCATGGGTCCACCGCCGGGCGATTGTTGCGGCGGAGTTGGCGCGCACGACGGCAGCTACCTAGGGCCGCAGCATTCGGGAGTGCGGATGACGCTCGACCCGAAAAACCCGCTGCCGTTCGGCACGCCCGGGTCGAACATTGGCGTGCGCGAACGTCGTCATCAGCTTGATTTGCTACGCGATCTGAACGAACTCACGGCGGTCGAGTATCCGGACGACGCCAAGCTGCGAGCGCGAATCAAGGCCCATGAACTCGCCTTCCGCATGCAGATGTCCGTGCCCAAAGTCGTAAACCTGGCCGACGAAACTCAGAAGACTCAAGAGTTATACGGACTGAATGACAAATCAACGCAGGGTATGGGCCGGCAAGCACTAGCCGCGCGGCGGCTGGTCGAACGTGGTACGCGCTTTATCCAGATTTATGATGGCGGCGGCGGTGGTGGCGGCTGGGATGCCCATTCCAAGCTGAAGTCGAACCACACCAGGAATTGCGGGCGAGTGGACAAGCCGATCGCTGGCCTTTTGAAGGATCTCAAGCAGCGAGGGCTGCTGGACGAAACACTCGTTGTCTGGGCGACGGAATTTGGCCGCACACCCGGTTCGGAGCGGTCCGACGGCCGCGATCATCACCCTTACGGATTTTCGGTCTGGATGGCGGGGGGCGGTTTGAAGGGGGGCATCGCCCACGGTGCCACCGACGAAATCGGCTTTCACGCGGCCGAGAACCGCCACTATGTGACCGATATTCACGCCACCATCTTGCACCAGATGGGGATCGATCCGCGCCGTCTGGAGGTGCCCGGCCACAAGCGGCTGGACATCGATTATGGCAAACCGATCCTCGACGTGGTCGCGTAATCCTCGTCGTCGCTACCTTCCAACGGTAGGGTTTTATGGGTCCTAGCCAAGCTACGGACGGGCTGCCGGGTGGCTGCAGAATTCCTCGCGAGTCGTCGATGACTCTATAGCATTGCAAGGATGCTAGCGTTCTTCGTCGCACTTCTTGCGCCAGCGTGCCTTCGTGCCAACCTACTCTCCGACTCCCCTGGGGCAAATTCCATGTACAAGACGCTCTCCACGGCGGCCGCGCTACTCATTTTTACGGTCACAAATCTGACCGCGCTGCAAGCCGGGAATGTGATCCGGTATATAGACGGCGGCAACGAGGATCCCGTGGTCACATCGTTCGATGCGGCTGACCAGCTCGCCCCGGAACCGCCGAACTCATTCGATTACGACGGCTACGACACCTGCGACGGACCTTGTTGCTCGGACGTTGGCGGCTGCGAGTGCGACGGGTGTGGTGATTGTTGCGGATGTTATTGTCGCAAGCCGAATTTATTCGGTCCGATTGCCGCCAGCGACCCGCGCTTCAGTGGCTTCATTAGCCCGATGACGAATCCGGTCTTCTTCGAAGATCCGCGCACGTTGACCGAAGCTCGCTTGATCTTCTTGCGGCACAAGTTTCCCTTGGCGACGGGCGGAGGCAGTGTCAGGTTGTTGGCGTTGCAAGTTCGCGCGGCGTTGACCGAAAGGCTTTCGATAATTGCCACCAAGGACGGCTTCATCATGTCGGACAATCCGTTAATCAACGACGGCTGGGGCGATATTAACGCTGGTTTGAAGTATGTGCTGTTCGCCGACCCCCAGTCGCAGCGCATCTTGAGCGCCGGCGTCACCTACGAATTGCCGGTCGGCAGTACTCGCTCGCTGCAAGGCAACGGCGACGGGATGTTTGCCCTGTTCATGTCGGGCGGGGCCAAGTTTTGTGCCTGGCATTGGATGACCACCAGCGGATTTCTATTGCCGACCGATACAGCCGCCGAAAGCCAAATCTGGTATTGGTCGAATCACATCGACCGTCGCTTGGGCTGTTCCAATTTCTATTGGGTCGGAGAAATGAACTGGTATCACTACATGCGAGCCGGTCGAGCGGGAATTCCGGGCGTCGAAGGTGGTGACTTGTTTAATTTTGGCTCGTCTGGCGTGGCCGGCAACGACATCGTGACCGGCGCGGTGGGGTTGAAGTTCAAACCGAATGCCGGAATGGAAATCGGAGTTGCCTGGGAAGCCCCTCTAACCGACCGCCGCGATGTGCTCGACAACCGGCTCACGGTCGATTGGATTTTCCGCTACTAGGATTGGGGTAAGTCGCGTTCGGCGAAAGTGACCCGCAGTGGCCGATCGAGTATAATCGCTTGCTCGTCGATTATACCGAACGATCCACACCAAACGGCAGCGCCGGAGGTTTCAACGTTGGAAACGATTAGCGTACTCGGACTGGGCACGATGGGGCATGGCATCGTGCAGGCGTTCGCCGTGGGCGGCCATACGGTTCGCTGCTACGACGCATTTGAACCGGCGCGGGAGTCGGCCCCCGGTCGCATTCGTACCAACTTGCAACATGAAGTCGACGCCGATCTATTCGACGGCGCGCAAATCGACTCCGTCCTCGACCGCATCACGGTTTGCGACACGCAAGAAGATGCCTTGCAAGACGCCACGTTCGTGACCGAAGCCGTCGCGGAAGATCTTGAACTGAAACAGAGGTTGTTTGCCGAACTCGAAACGCTGGTTGCCGACGCGACGATCTTGGCCAGCAACACGTCGACTTGGCCCATGACGGAAATCTCGGCGCGGATGAAGTTGCCCCAGCGGGCCATCGACACGCATTGGTTCAACCCACCGCACATTGTTCCATTGGTCGAAGTCGTGGCGGGGCAAAAAACTGATAAGGAAACGACCGACCGCGCGATCGCAGTGCTGGAGAAAATCGGCAAGACGGCCGTGCTGCTACGAAAAGAAGTGCCTGGCTTTATTATCAACCGCATTCAGGTCGCCATGTATCGCGAGATTCTGGATTTAGTTGAGCAAGGCGTGGCCGACCCGGAAGACATCGACCGGGCATTCCGGGGCAGCATTGGATTTCGCACGGCGGCCGTGGGGCCATTGCAAGTGTATGACTTTGCCGGAATCGACATCGGTAGCAAATGCTTCAGCGAGTTGATTCAACACATTCGATCCGACCGGCAGGTCCACGATCTGATCAAAAATCTCCTCAGCGAAGGCCATTTGGGAGTCAAGACCGGTCGGGGAATTTTTGAGTACACCCCGGAGACGATCGAACGAAAATTGGCCGAACGCGATGAAGGCTATCTGGCCATCAAAAAGCTCTTCTCCTAGCATCGCTCATGTGGTGCAGCCGTCTCGGCTGCAATGGGCAGGCGGGACGCCTGCACCACAAATTTATGGGCGGGACGCCTGCACCACGAAACTAATCGGCAGGCGAGACGCCCGCACCACAAGTTATTCTCTTACATGCCCTTACGGCACTTGCACCAAAAATATTCGCGGATTTCTTGTAACCTTGCGGTGATTTTCCGGAAGGAAGTACGTAGACGAATCACTCGACCGGAGATATCCGCCATGGCCGAATCGAATTTATGTCCGCGATGCCAATCTGAACTGGGCGCGGATGCACCGGACGGTCTCTGTCCCGCGTGTCTGTTGGAGGCGGGCATGATGGAACCGACCAATGGCGTGTTACCAGAAGGTAAAGAGAATCCGACGTCGGGGCTGGGAAATTGGTTTGGCGCTCCCCAGCCAGCAGAACTGGCCGAGCTGTTCCCCAAGTTGGAGATTTTGGAACTGCTGGGCGAAGGCGGCATGGGAGCGGTTTATAAAGCGCGGCAACGTGACTTGGATCGGACGGTCGCCCTGAAGATTTTGCCGCCAAAATTCGGTCGCGATCCGGCCTTTGCCGAACGGTTCGCCCGCGAGGCGCGCGCCCTCGCGCAGCTCAATCATCCAAACATTGTCACTGTCTACGAATTCGGTGAATCCAGCGGTTTGTTTTACTTCATCATGGAGTATGTCGACGGCGTCAATCTTCGGCAGTCGATCATGTCCGAGCGGCTAACCGCTCCCGAAGCTTTGGCAATTGTGCCCCAGATCTGCGAAGCCTTGCAGTTCGCCCATGAAGAGGGCGTCGTGCATCGCGACATCAAGCCGGAAAACATCTTGCTCGACCGCCGCGGCCGTGTGCGGATCGCCGACTTTGGACTGGCGAAGCTATTGGGAACGACGGCGCCCGGCGAAAAGTTGACCTACAGCCATCAGATGATGGGAACCTTGCACTACATGGCTCCCGAAC
Source organism: Planctomycetota bacterium (assembly GCA_029259935.1). The sequence goes on along the minus strand of JAJDEH010000119.1, from coordinate 892 downwards.
AAATGAACAACCCGCTGGCCGTCGATCACCGCGCGGACATTTATTCACTGGGCGTTGTGTTCTACGAATTGCTGACCGGCGAACTGCCGCTGGGCCGCTTCGAACCGCCGTCGGAAAGGGCGCAGATCGATGCAGGATTGGATCATGTTGTCATGCGGGCGCTGGAACGGGAGCCGGAGCGGCGTTACCAGCACGCAAGCGACGTCAAGACGGACATCGAGTCGATCGAACATCCGGCCGACAAGCCGGCGGCCACGCGGCGTCTGCCCGTTGCTTCCGCCCGATTTGATCCGATCGCGGTAGGCCGATCCTCGACTTCCGATTCTGTGGCCAGCCAGAGTATCGCTGCGGCCCGACAAGCGGTGAATCAGTCCGCACTGGCGCTGATCATCATCGGTGCCATCAATACACTGATTCCCTTGATCTGGCTGATCATCGCGTCGATCACTTGGACTTGGTATCGTCGCTATTTCGGCGACGACATGTTCGACGCATGGGTGTTTTCCATAATCGCGACGCCGGTTGGCGTCTTGATGCTCATGGCCGGGCTTAGCATGAGGAAGCTCAAGTCTCCCACACTTGTGGCGTTTGGCGCGGCGGCGGGATTGCTGCCGTGTAGTCCGATTTGGCTTGTTAGCGCCGCAGTGTCGATCTGGGCGCTCGTGGTGCTGCGAAGTGCCGAGGTGAAAAAGGGATTCGAGCTAAGTCAAAGTGGGGGCGAGTTAGAGACAGATGCAGGCACCAGCGCGACGTTGAACCCGCGCTTCGAACCCGTGCGGGGGCAGGTTCAGGCTCCGGCCACGGCCCTGATGGTGATCGGTGCCTTGGATCTCCTAGTGATGCTGGCGATATTGGTGGTCGCTCCCACAATGGTCGCGGTGCTGCCGCCGCC
>JAJDEH010000118.1 GCA_029259935.1 Planctomycetota bacterium | reverse complement strand
GCTCAAGCCGCACAGCATGAACCCCCTCTAACTCCCCCTTGGCAAGGGGGAGAACCAGAGAAAGCTAACGGCTTCTCATCGCCCTCTCACTCGACCCGTTCTATCTTCACCGCGCAGAACTTAAACTCGGGGATCTTGCCGAACGGATCGAGCGCGTCGGTGGTCAAGACATTGGCCGCGGCTTCGCGGAAATGGAACGGAATAAACACGCATCCTGCCTCGATGGAATCGTCCGCGCGGGCCGCCAGTTCGATCGTTCCACGACGACTGCTCACGCGGATATGGTCCCCACTGCCCACCGACAGACGATGCAGGTCGCTGGGGTTCAGCGCCGCGAAAGCCGCTGGCTCGATTTGCGACAACGCCCGACTGCGACGCGTCATACTGCCGGTGTGCCAGTGTTCGAGTACGCGTCCGGTGTTCAGCACGAACGGATATTCCTCATCCGGCAATTCATCGGCCGGCTGATAATCGCAAGGCACAAACTTGCCTCGTCCCGACGCGGTTGGAAACCGATCGCCAAAGAGAATCCGCACGCCGTCCGATGTTGCCGGGTCAGCGCAGGGCCACAGCTTTCCCGTGCTGCCAAGATTGTCGTGTGACAGCCCTTGGTAGTTCGTGGTCAACGCGGCAAATTCGTCAAAAGCTTGGCTCGGTGATTCGTACTCCATGTCCAACCCAACTCGCTGGCCGACTTCACAGATGATCCGCCAATCCTCGCGCGCCTCGCCGGGCGGCTCCAGCACTTTGCGGCCAAGCTGAACCCGGCGATCGGTGTTCGTATAAGTTCCGTCTTTTTCAAAGTAACTGCTGGCTGGCAGAATCACGTCGGCGAACTCGGCCGTCTCGGTCAGAAAAATATCTTGGACGACGAGGAAGTCGAGCGCCGCCAGCGCCCGGCGAACCTTGTTCGTATTGGGGTCGGAAATGAACGGGTTCTCGCCCAGGATGTACATGCCGCGCACGGTTTTATCCAACGCACCCATCATGATTTCAACCACGGTCAGGCCCGGCTTCGGATCGAGCGAAACGTTCCACGAGTTTTCAAACTTCTCACGAACCGCCGCGTCGACGACCGGCTGATAATCGGGATAGACCATCGGAATCAAACCGGCGTCACTCGCGCCTTGCACGTTGTTCTGCCCTCGCAACGGATGCAGGCCGGTTCCCGGTCGTCCCACATTTCCCGTCATTAGGCACAAGGAAATCAAACACCGCGCGTTGTCCGTCCCGGTGGTGTGCTGCGAGATTCCCATTCCCCAGAAGACGATCATGCTGCCAGCCGATCCCATCGCGTGGGCAATGGCTTCAATTTCGGCCGCCGGAACTCCGCAGATTTTCGACGCCTGTTCCGGCGCGAAACCGCTCATCAACAATTCGCGCAGTTCGTCAAAACCTTCCGTCCGCTGTTCGATAAAGTCGCGGTCGACCAGGTCGTCGCGAATCAAAACGTGCATCAAGCCGTTGTAGAAGGCGACATCAGTGCCCGGAGAAATCCGCGCGAAATGGTCCGCAAAATCCACCAGGTCATGCCGCCGCACGTCGACGACGATCAGCTTCGTCCCGCGTTTGGCCGCTTCCTTGATGAACGTCGCGGCCACCGGATGATTGGCCGTCGTATTGGAACCGGTCACTAGCGCAACATCCGCCCGCTCGACGTCGGCAAAGACGTTGGTTACCGCGCCCGAGCCGATCGTCTCCATCAGCGCGGCCACCGAAGACGCGTGGCACAGCCTGGTGCAATGATCGACGTTATTGCTGCCGAAGCCGGCGCGGATCAACTTCTGAAACAGATACGCCTCTTCGTTGGAGCATTTGGCCGATCCAAAACCGGCCAGCACGCTGCCGCCGTGCTGGTCGCGGATTTCGTTGAAGCGCCGGCCGACCAGGTCGAGCGCCTCGTCCCAACTTGCTTCGCGAAAGGCCGGCATGACTTGTCCATAATCGACGATCCCGCCAGGCCGACGACTCTTCTTGTCGCGCACCGATTGTTCGACTTCCGGCGAGAGTGGACCTTTGGGATAATACGCCTCGCGGCGAATCAGCGGCTTGGTCAGTCGCTGGTGGTGCGTTGAATAGTCCCAGCCATAACGGCCCTTCACACACAGACGTCCATGATTGACGGGGCTCTCACGCCCTTCGGCGAATACGATCTTGTTCTCACGCGCGTGAAACTTCGTCGCGCAGCCGACGCCGCAATAAGGACAAACACTCTCCACGGTCTCGAGTTCGCTAGCGGCAACGATCGGCAAGGTGATCTGTTTGTTGACCAGCGCCCCGGTCGGACAACTGCTAACACACTCGCCGCAAGAGACACAAGTGCTGTCGCCCATCGGGTTGTTGAGATCGAAGGCAATCCGGGCAGCGTGGCCTTTTCCCGAACGGCCGATGACCTCGTTCGATTGAATATCGTCACAAGCCCGCACGCAGCGGTCGCAAAGAATGCAAGCCGCATGATCGACCGCGATCACCGGCGAAGAAAGATCGCGGCACGGCTCCCCAGTTTTTCGCTCGACTTGCGTATCAAGCAAGCCATACTTGCGGCCCAGTTCTTCCAACTCGCAATCGCCGGTAGTTTGTTCGCGATCGCAGGGCGTGGGATGTTCGGCGAGCAGCATCCGGGCCAACATCTTGCGCTGCTTTTCAACCTTCTCCGAAGCGGTGGACACTTGCATGCCAGCGGCGCACTCTCGCACGCAAGCCGCCGCCATCACCCGCTCGCCAACATCCACCACGCACATCCGGCACACCCCGACCGGATCCAACTTCGGCGAATGGCAGAGTACCGGAACATCGACACCCGCTTGCCGCGCAGCCTCCCAAATCGTCGTTCCTTGGGGAACGGTGACGGATTGCGAATCAATGGTCAGCGTGACGGAATTCATGTGGACAGTGTAGTTGGTTAGGTTATCTGATCGCTGTACCCCAAAGCGGGGCACTCACGAGCTTGTAACATACAAAGCAGTAATCTTGGCAAGCTAGTAAAAATAGCGATCCACTTTCCCGGCTCGTCTGGGCGCGACCAAGTCAAGTCGGGGCCGTATTGACGAGGACCGAAGCTGCGCGGCCGGACGCTTGTCGACCGGGCGTAGGGTGCCGCTGCCAGTTATTGGAGTTCAGGCTTTTGCCTATTCTTGCGGCGCAAGGACTGCACTCCAGCCGAAATTTCAAACTGGCTACGGAATAGTCAAATTGTACGGGAACACACCGGAAGCGGATAGCGCGCGCGGCGGCACTCCTTACTCGGTTCCAATCTCGTGAATACGTCCCTTCAACTCGACTGGAATAATCATGCCGTCGAGATCATCGACCCAGATTTCAACGAACGGAAGTTTCGCCAGCGGAGTTAGATCGGTCGCCTTGGTTTCCCAGAGGGCGAGTTCCTTGAGCTGCGTCAATTGGGCGAGCGGTGTGACATCCGAAATGGGTGCGTCGACACTTAGGGATTCCAATTTCTTGAGTGTGGCTAGCGCGGAGATGTCCGTTATTTCAGTATCGAAGATTCCTAGCCTTCTCAGATTGGTCAGCCCGACTAACGGTTCGACGCGCGATAGGGGCGCTCCGTGGATGTACAACTCTTCTAGCTGAGTCATGTTCGATAGCGAAGAGATCTTCAGTTTTGGTGCCTCGCTGATGACCAGCTGACGCAGTTGCGGCAGTTTGGAAATTGAGGAGAAATCGCTCGCGTCCGTGCCCCTGATTTGGAACTCTTCCAATTGGCCCAAGTTCGCTAGAGGGGAAAGGTCAGCTACGTCGGTGTGCAACAGGTCCAGTTCCTTCAACTGCGTTAACTGAGCCAACGGTGAAACATCCGAAACGGGTGACCGCATAATAAACAGTGATTCCATTTGCGACAGCTTGGACAGCGGGGAACAGTCGCGGACCTTGGTAGCGGTGAGCGAGAGTTTCTTCAACTGGGTCAACCTCGAAAGGGGCGTGATATCCGCAATGGAAGCGCCGCTGATGCTCAATCTTTTCAATTGGGCAATGTTGGGCAACTCTGCCACCTCGCTTTGCCCAAGTCCAAACTCCTTCAAGGTTCTGACTTCCTTTGGTGGCCTGTTAATCCCGTACGCACCCGAAATCTCGATCGATTCAAGGTTGTGGAACATCCGCAAGGACCGTAGGTCTCGTTCATTCCAATCATCACGAAACGTCAGGCTGATGGAATGTACGCCGTGGGCCAACTGTCTGTTGGTGAAGACGTATCTCCACCATCGGTAGTCATAGTATTCGAGGCGATAGTAGCAGTGCACCCCTGTGCCTTCCAGTAATCTGATTGCGTCTCTTTGCTGGCGGTAGAGATTCCAGCGGTGGGTTACGACGCCGAGCACGATGGCGGTCAAAAAGATGCCCGCCAGGAACGTTCGCAAGCTGAAAGAAAACCAGCGGCGCTTTCGTGGTGACCGATCTGCCATCATCGTCTCCATGGCGACGCACTTGAAGCGCCGTCGTATCTAGCCGATCCTCTCAAATAAATGCCTCTTCCATTGAATCGAGCACGCTCTGTTCGGACGGGGAGATCTTTTTGAGGCCGAGCATGCCGCCGGCGGCTTCGGCACCTTGGCGAGCACGCCCCATCACATCCGATTTTAGTTTTTGCTTGACTTCCGCGGTGGCCGACTCCGAGATCGCCGAGACGTAGCCTTGCCAGGCAGCCATTAATTCGGCGTTCGGCTTTTGCCCGAGCCAATGCTTGAGCAGTTCGTAGGCCGTTTGGCCGAGTCTATGCTCCTTGGCGGCTTGCAAGACGGCCGTTCGTTCCTTGTCGTCGAGTTCTTCGTCCGACCATGCGACTTCAATGATCGGAATGAGGGCGACGGCCGCGAGTGAATCGGCTAGTACGCCGAGTGAAACCAGTTGATCCAGCAAATCACCGTCGTTGATTCCCGATTCAGCGGCCAAAGCCCGCCGCCGTTCGTCAGGCGACGCTGCTTCCGGAATCGTCTTCAGAATGCTGCGCGTGCGCGCATCACAAAAAGCACTTTGAAGTGTCGCCGCCCGCTCGTTCATGGATGAGTTCGACATCGCCGTCCCTTGGTAAAGAACTTAGTCATCGTCCCTGGTTGGAGTCCAGGCTTTGACCTGTCTTCTCCGCCCCACCTAGTTCCGCACCCATTGTCAACTCCACGATTCGCGAACACAAGCGTCTGCCAGCGCGGCCAACATTCAGTTTTCCAAATGTCGGAACGTTGTGGCGCGATCAAGGCGATTCGGCATGGATGCCGAACTCTGCGGCTGCGCGGTGTTGGACGGCACGTGGCAACGGACCTTCAAATCCCATCTCCATCCACACTAGCAAGGAATCTACAACCAACAGGTCATGGCGATCAGACATTGTTTTGGGGTCCATGAAGTTGATAAACACGTTCTTCAACTCGACGGGGTCCTCGAATCGCTCGTAAAGGGCAATCTGATCGCCTGGCGTCAGCCTCCAAATAGCACGGCCAGGACGGTCAGAGTTATCGAGAGCACCAATAGCTTGGCCGTACAAATTGAAAATTGTACTCGCCGCAGATCTCGACCACATGTGCGTGTGAGTTGCCTGGACGTTCTCCCGATACCATTGAGTACAAGCGGTCTCCGTATACTTGGAACTCCATGGCTTGCGGCAATAGACGTAGTCAAGCCTATTCGCCCGGCAGATGACGCACATGTAACGCGCGCGGTGGTAAGTAACTCCTGTCGGAATGAGCGCGAGCAAGACTAAGAGGACCATGACGAGAATTGCCCACTTCATCCATTTCATGTGTAATTAGCTCTCGATCGCCCAACGGTTTCGCGCAGCCGTCGCCGCTTGTCGCGACACGAAACAGCCGTGCATGGGTTTCAGCTTACCAAATGTTGGAGGGTTGCCCTACGGAAAGGCGATTCGGCATGGATGCCGAACTCTGTGGCTCGTGCGATGTTGGGCGACGCGATTCAATCACAGATGAGATACACGCTTTGCCGCGACGATATCGCCTGCTCACGGCATCACGGAATTGTCCGAGAACCGTGACCAGCGAGTTCCTCGGTGGAAGCATTCCAATCAGAGATTCAATTTGGCGAACGACTTCGGCAATTCTGACGGAGCGTAGGATGCGTCTGCGTAGTAGTCGCGCATCCGGAGCAGCATCGGGAAGCGGTCGAGCGGGACTGTCTCAGGGGACACTTAGAAGTTTGCGCGAACGCGCAATGGGCCAGAGCTTGCAGCACCTCGTAATCACAACAATCCACAACACGTTCGGTTAGCTCAATGCCTCTCAGCCCAAAGCCCCCGCTCGCACGGTTGACCGCAGGTCTCCTCTCCGCGTCTGACCGGAACCAGCGGTCGCTTCGGTGGGCGGTCGGGAGCCCGCCGCATAGCTGGTTGGTTACGGGATGATGTTGCCGCCGCCATAAAAAGGGCCCCCCATAGTTTAGGATCGTTCGGGCAATTAGCGTCCCATTAGCCGGAATGCGTTAGCGTCCGGTTCTGAAAAACCGTGGCTAACGCCCAACGGCTGATCAAAACGCGACATTTGTTTCGCGAACGATCCTTAGGCGACAGGGACAGCGTTTTTAAAGGGGAGTCTCCAAGAGATCTGCTCGGCAAGCAATGAGCGGATGTCACGTGCGGGGGCGGATGGAACGGCAACGCTATCTCGGATGAAATGGCCCATCTAGTTAATCCGGCAGATCGAAAAATCATTCTGCCTTCCATCATTCTGCCAAGCTCTTCATCAAGGCGAAGGCTTTGCGGCTCGGCTTGATCCCGTGCAGCCAATGCCGGTCGTGACGCTGGGCTTCTTCGGCCAAACTGACTGCCCGGCCCGCGGCGCGGCGGAACCAACGCCCGAAATGCAACACCGTTTCCACCCAGTGGTCGCTGGCCACGTACGGATCTGCGACCACTGG
>JAJDEH010000117.1 GCA_029259935.1 Planctomycetota bacterium | reverse complement strand
CCCCCGCTGGCAGACGTATCCCAAGCTGGGATAGTGTGTCGTACCGACGACCGGCGCGCCGGTCGACTTGGCTGCTTGCAGTTCATGGATGCCAAGCCCCGTCACGAACGAATGAAAGTGATAAACGTCCGCCCGCTGGTTGATCATCCACTGGTGAAAGCGATTGGCACCGCGCACGGCCGCGTAACCCTTGGCTTCGCCGCGAGTTGCTTTTGCGGGAATTGGGTAACGAAAGACTGGGACGCCGTTATGTTCGTAGGATTGCTCTTCCGTGGCACCCGCGAGCGGTGCCGCGACCAGCGGCGTATGCCCTGCCTTGCTTAGCCCCTGGCACAAGCCGTCGACATAAATTTCCGTGCCCCCCAGCGACTCCGGCCAGTACCATCCTAGGGCATGCACAATCTTCATGATCTGCTTCTTTTGAAAAATGCTCTTCGAGAGCGGCACGAACTAGGAAGTCTTGGTAGCGACACAGACAATCAAATCGCCGAGATCCTTTTCCACCAACAAGCGACGAAATCTCGCGTCGGACCCATACCATTCTCGAACCGTGGCGTGGGTTGGATCAGGATTGCAATCCCAAGCCAAATAGGTCGTCAAATGCTCGATCTTCCAATTCAGTTTCGGCAGCTGTTCCTTGATCGACGTCACACTCACTTGCTCGACGCCAAAATGTGTCCAATCAAAATGGCCTTCCCACTGCGAGCCAAACAAGAAGTGGTTCAAGCTGTCCGCATTCGAAGTGAGAAACAGCAACTTGCCTCCGATGGCCACTTCCCGAGTTAGCTTGGCGAGCACGGCATACGGATTCGCGAAGTGCTCGAAGACGGCCCACATGAACAACGTCTGAAACGCACCCCGAGCGCAAAGCTCCGACGGTAGTTCTTCCTCACTTGCGTCGCACACCCAAGCTCGTTCAGGCCCGAGCCGTTCCGTCGCCCGGCTAACTGCCCACTGCGATACATCGACGCCGTACGACGCGTTCACGCCCGCGGAATCCAGGGCCGCCAGCATTCCGCCCGACGCACAACCAACCTCAAGCATTGGCCCGCGCGCTTCGTACTGCCGCATCAGATCAAGGATTTGCTCCCGTTCGCCAGCACTCTCTTCCTCATGATCCACGTAGTTATCGCCGTTGTAATATTCGGCGTCTATTTCACCATGACCGGGCAGATAGTGGCCCGTGATCCGGCCGCGCCGCGTGCCATCCGCCGCAGTGTAGCTCAACCTCCAACAGAATCGCCGGCCTTGCGGCGGCCAGGGCGCGGTGCCGAGAGATTTTCCCGCCAGTTGAATGTTTCCGTTTTTCAAGTCCAACACGAGTCGGCAGGGTGCTAAATAAGCCTGCTTCGCCGACGACCAAAGTTGCTTGGAAGGAAAACGCCTCTCATAGCCCAGCAGTTCCAAGGAAAGCCTTCCGGGGTGCTCCTCTTGGATGTCGACGTTCAGCAACTCGCCGGCCGCCCGATAGGTCGTGTTGACCGCGAGGATCGAGTCGTCGCAACCGGCTTCCGCCGGAAGCATCACGGTGTGCCTGCGCGAAAGGCTGCTGAGTGAATCCAACAGCAGGCGTTTTACGGAGGCCCGGACGGGTGACAAAAACATATCTTGCTCGTGCTGCTTTGCAGTCCGTCGCGGACTGCGAAAACGGCATCTCCCGTGGTTCAAGTGTTGGCGGCGTGGGACAACGATTCCTTGACGCCGAGGATCAGGCGGCCGTTCGTGAAGTGTCGGAACATGATTCGACTTGCAAGTGGGCCAACGACAGTTCCCAACTGCCGTAGCCCCAAGGTTGCTGTACTGGATGCACCCGTCCTTCTTGCGGCTGGCGTCGCAATTCAAAGGACATTGCGTTTTCGACTCGGTCAAAATGGGCCCTTCCGGGCGCGGTTAGATCAAAGCTGATGGAGTAGTCGCCGGTGGCCAGATCCTTCGTCACCAGATCGAACGACAGATCCGTGGTCTCTCCGCCCAATTCGATCATCTCTGGCGGGCTCAGGGTCCCAAAGGAACCAAACCCCACCGGCGAACCCATGTTGTCTTTCAAGCGAACATCGAGAGCCACGCGGCAACGCTGAGTACAAGCAATCTTCAGCGAAACGTGGAGTCGGGCATCATGATCGGTGGCTTCCGAAACCAATCGGCCTTGCACCAGTGTCGCCGTGCCGTCCTTTTGTTTTGGCCGCTCGAAGCCGTCGTGCTGGCAAGTTTCGCTCAAATACAGCCGCACTGCTTCGTCGGTCGGCGCGTTGGCAATCATCCGCCCTTTATCCAGCACGATGGATCGCTTGCAAACCGTCCGAATGGTCGCCATGTTGTGGCTAACAAAGAGGATCGTTTGGCCGGTTTGGCCGACCTCCTTCATCTTATCCATGCACTTCTTTTGAAACGCCGCATCGCCCACCGCCAGCACCTCGTCGACGACCAGGATTTCGCTTTCCAAATGCGCCGCCACCGCGAAAGCCAGGCGGACGAACATTCCGGACGAATAACGTTTCACCGGAGTGTCAAGGAATGTTTCGACGCTTGCAAAGTCGACAATGGCGTCGAAGTTGCGTTTGATCTCCGCGCGGGACATGCCCAAAATCGCGCCATTGAGAAAAATGTTTTCGCGGCCCGTCAGTTCGGGATGAAAGCCGGTGCCGATCTCCAACAGACTGGCGATGCGGCCCGTCAGCTTGGCCATGCCCGTCGTGGGAATCGTGATCCGCGAGAGAATCTTGAGCAACGTACTCTTGCCCGCTCCGTTATGTCCAATGATGCCGACCACTTCGCCGGCGGAGACGTCAAAGCTCACATCGCGCAGCGCCCAAAATCGCTCATCGTCGCCGGTCTTTCCGGTCAATTTTCGGAACCGCCGCCAGGGCGAACTGGCGAGACTCATCAGCGACTCGCGCAAGGTTTTGTATCTAGTCGAAGGGGCACCAAGCTGATATTGCTTGCCCAGACCTTCGACTTGGATGCTGGTGTTAGTCAATTTGCGAACCGTTGGTTGATGCTCTAGTTGTGCTGAAGGCTCAAATGATGTCGGCAAATCGTTGTTCGACACGACGAAAATACATGACGCCCGCCAGAAACACGGCGATCGTAACCGCGCCCGAGATCGCGATACAATCCCAATGAAACGGCGAGCCCAAAATCGACGACCGAAAGCCGCTGATCACGCCCACCATCGGGTTCAGCGAGTAAAGCGGCCGCCACTCTGCCGGCACGAATTCCAGAGGAAACACCACGGGGCTGGCGAACATCCACAACTGGACCATGAATGGAATCACGTAGCGAAAGTCGCGGTAGGTGACGTTCAACGCCGCCAACAGGCTGCCCACGCCCACGACGGTCAGGAATGCCGTCACGGTGAAGATGGGGATCAACAGCATTTGGAACGGAAAGGCTACGCCAAAGCCAATCATCAGGCAGAACATAACGCACATCGAGATCGCAAAATCGACCAAAGTGCTTCCCACGGACGAGGCGGGAATGATCAATCGTGGAAAGTAGACTCGGCTGACCAAGTTGCTGTTGCCGACGACGCTTTGCGCGGCTTGCGAAATCGCTGCCGCGCAAAAGGTCCAAGGCAACAATCCGGAGTATATGAACACGGCATAGGGAATACCGGCAAAGGCAGGTAACTCACACAGCTTGTCCGACATGCCGCCCAAGTTGCCAAAGAAGATAGTGAACACAACCATGGTCGTCACCGGTTGGATGATGGCCCAGGCCGCACCCAAGACGGTCTGTTTGTAACGTACCTGAATATCGCGCAGTCCCAGGAACAACAACAATTCGCGATACTTCCACAGCTCGCGCAGGTCGACGCCTTGCCAACCCGATCGCGGCTTGATGACGGTCGTAACTCGGGCGGAGGAAACGCCGGAAGATGCGGATGACATGATGGCTGCCTCAATTTGTTTGAGTGAGGCAGAAACCTCCTTGAATTAGTCGAATTCTTCGACTCCAATTCGTCCAGCGGTTCTGAAACTCCCTGCATCTATTAGTGCAGCACAACAGGCAGGCGGTCTTGGTTTTCGCGGCAAATGACCACGCTTTCCAAGCCACTTCGCGCTCATGGGTGACAAATCGCCCCCTTGAAGCTTAGTTAAAGGGTGCTTGAGAAATTGGGTCGCAGTTGTAAGTGGTTTGCGGCGAACACCTTGGCGGATTGGTGAGAGCCTCCCACGGTGGCTTCGCTTAGCCCGCGAAAGATGAGGTTTTGCCGAAATCTTGTCAATGCCAAGATAGGCTGCCGCCTGAGGAGACGAGCACCCCAGCGGAAATGCCGGGTCACTTCGTCCACAAATTGCTTCACAATGGACAGTCCCTGGCAACTCGGCCGGCTCGCGTTTCTGCCAACGCCTCGGCAACGCTGGCACATCGGCATAGGTGCTAAGTCGCTAAGAGTCGCGGCCTTCTTGGCTATCGTTCGCCGCCTCGGGCCGCGCGGCATCAGGTGAGAACTTTCAGATACACCGAGCGCTGGGTCACCATTTCAAATCCAACGCGGCCGTAGGCTTCTAGGGCCGGTTTGTTCGTGGCGTCGACAGCGAGCATCATTTGGCGTCGCCCGGCCGCCCTTGTCAGCCAAGCGCCATGCCGAGCGATGTGCTCGCCCCATCCGTTGCCGCGGGCCGCCGGGACGACCCCCATATAGACCAACTCCCACTGATCGTCGTCGGGATGATCGGCCAGCAACAGGCAGCCGACGTCCGTATCTCCATGTCGCACAAGCAGCCAGTGGTCGGGGCTGAAGACACCGACGCTCTGGTAGCCCGTGATCACGTCGGAGAGCTGGCGGACGCCGTTCAATGTTGGACAGTCCATCGTTTGTTCATACGTTCGCTCGACGATCTCCTCCAATCGCATCCGCTGGTCATCGCGAAAGGGTTCGAATGTCAATGGTGTGACTGGCTGCGTGGCGGGCAGTTGCTCTCTTGAACAAACCAAATACGACAGGTCGGCGGCATGATGGTATTGGCAGGTCAATAACAGATCGTCATCGTCCCCGCCATCGGACAATACCTGCGAGAGTTGCACATGATGGCTGAGCAAATACGCGTCGGATTGCTCGATTAGCAAATTGGCCGTCGATCGAGGCTCGCTTGCGACCAGTCCCGGGGGCCAAACGAATCCCGCCCGGCCCGCTAGAACCTGAGCCCAGCAGGCACCCACCAAGGTGTCGCGGCGGCGTGCCACCAACAGGCCGTTCAAGCCGTGCCCTGTCGTGGCAGCGGTCTTGAATGCGGATCGAACCAACCCTCGCCGAGCTTCTTCCGGTTGGCCGGAAAAAACCAAACCGAGCGCCAGACGCTGTTCGTGGGCAGTCGCCACGCCGACCTGGGGGGATTCGTCCATTGCCTAAACGATAGCGAAATGTCGAAAATCTGGCAGCCGCGATTCGGCGAATTGTTATAATGAGTCAACGGTGCGGGGGTTGACCTGAGTCCCGTAGAGTAGGTCGACCAAAATCAAAAGAGGAATCCGATCATGAAGTTTACAATCGTCTGCTTAACCGCCGCCACACTCTTCTTTGGTGCGGCGAGGCAACCCGTACTGGCTCAATCCGCGCTAGAGAAGCTAGAAAAGAAGCTTGAAAGCGTGCTGCCGCCTCCGGCGTCTGATCGCGAATCCAAAGGCGATGGCGAGCCCGGATACGTGGGAGTCTTCGTCGACGAGCCCGCCGAGGGCGCGGAAGGACTGACCGTTTCGTCCACGACCAAGGGCGGGCCCGCGGACGCGGCAGGACTGAAGCCTGGTGATCAAATCCTCTCGGTCAACCGCCAGCCGTTGCGGTCGACCGACGATATGGCAAAAGCCTTGCAGCCGTTGCGTGCCGGCGAAGAAGTGATCTTTGAAGTGCTAAGAGGCGGAATTGCCAAATCGCTGACGGTCAGATTGGTCGCCCGGCCCAAAATCGCTGACAAGCCAAAAGATGTATTCGATCCCGCGCCGCGCACAACGGACATTCCAGAAGTGAGACGAGCGCCGGCGGGTACCGTGACCCCGCGCGGATCGGCGTTGGGGGTTCGCGTGATCCCGGTGACGGAACAAGCACGATTGACGTTCGGCCTGCCGGTTACCCGGGGCGCGGTCATCACCAAGGTCTATGCCGACTCGCCCGCGGAACGAGCGGGACTGACGGTCGGTTCAGCGATCGTGGCGGTCAACGGCAGGCGTGTCGATTCCTCGGCCGAATTGATTTCCATGATGAAGGGGATCGCGCCTGGCACGGCCACCGAACTGACTTATTACCAGGGGCCGCGATTAGGACGGAAAATGATCGTGGTCGGTGAGCAGACCGTGGCGAGCCGTCCGGTTGACGAACCTCGTAGGCCCACGGCGGATGAAGGTCCAGCCGTGGAACGTCGCGGCCTGTTTGGGCGCCGCCCGGCCGCGGGTCGCCGTCCAGCTTTGGAACGCCTGGAAGCGGCCATCGATTTGTTCGCGCCGGAAATTACTGACGGACTCGCTCGACCACCAGAGCGACCCGTGGCGGACCCATCGGAAACGATCGAGTTACGGGCCCGGGTTGAACAACTGGAACGGCAAATCGAATTGCTGCAGCAAAAAATCAAGGAACTTCAGACACCGCCGCCCGCGCCGCGCGAGGTCGATCCGGACGCCTAACGAATGGTCGTGATTACCAGCGCCCCGTTTGCTTGCGGCTGGCCAAAAAGTTGCTCAGTTCCGGGCTTAGCCGAAAGGCACCATCGGTCCGATTGACCTCCAAACGCACGGCCAGACGCGAGAACGATGCGTCGCCTTGCACCACGGGCGCGTGACCAACCCACAGCACGCTGCGAGGTTTTCCATTCCAGCGTTTGGTGAACAGCGCGGCGTCGATTGTTTTTTCCGCCCGGAACCCGTGGCGTTGAACAAAGAAGGACACGACCCTTCTCATCTCACCGGTTTGCCCTTGAAAGGTAATGCGTTGTAACCGGCGGTCCTTGTCGAAGTAATACGTCAAGGAACCGTGCAAGTCGTCTTCCTGAATTCCAGTCACTAGCGCGACTCGCATGCCGCTCAGTTCCAAATTCCCCAGCGCCGTTGTCACTCGCGGCCAACGCGCGACAACCCACTCGGGAGTCGCGTTGAAGTTGAACGCTTCCTCATATCCCATCGTCATCGATGGCGAACCGGCTTGATTGGAGGGCACTGCCAAAGGCGATCCCGGTTCGCCGGTCGCGGAGGCAAGAAACGGTGAGCGTGAATTGGCGTCGACAGCCAGATTGGGCAGGGGACTATAGGCCGACACTCCTTGCTCGGCGTCCGAGCTTGAAAAGCCAGCCACCGCTTCATCCCATTTGCCCTTGAGCGCCTTGAGTCCGTCGGAAAAGAACAAGAAAGGACCGCCACCCGCGGCCAACAGCGTGAACAGGTAGAAGATCTTGCGGCGGTTCATCCCTGCGCTCCTAAAGCGGCCACGTGGCAGCCACTGCCAAGATATGAAGAACATCCCATTGAAAGCGGGATCGGCTCCTCTTCATTCTCGGCGATTCCGCGGCTCGATCTTGCCTTCCGTCAACGCGCGCCATTCAGACGCTTTAACGCCCTCGTTCGGCACAGAAGGAGCGACCGCTGGAAACCGCACACGCGACAGTTTGCTGGCGCTGGGCAAGCGTTTCGGATCGAAGAAGTCGCTGTTGCGTGGAGAAATAATCCACGTAGAATGGCGTCAGTCGCTCGCTCGTAAGCTCACGCCCACCTCAGCCACACCAAGGAGACAACTTTGCTTACCGAATCCGAAGTTCAACGCAGTTTTCGTAAGATGTTCATCAACGCTGAAATCACGTCGGAACTTGTTGAGCGAGCAGAAATCCTGCTCGATGAACTTCGACCGGAGAGCCCCTTGCGGCACCGCCTCTACACGGAACTTGAAGAACTGAGGCTCAAGCAAACCGCCGCCAACGCCGAGTAGGTCCTCTGACCTTATCGGTTCCACACGATTCCCATTCCGATTCCCGGCAACGTGAGATTGTTATCATTGAAGGTGGGAAAGCGGATGATGCCGTCGCCCGCAAGTACCGGTGGAGTTTGGTTTTCGTTTAGACCGGGAAACTCCGGATTCGATCGCACAATTCCTCGGAACATGTGCATGAAGTCGAAGCCGAAGTTCAGAGCCAAATCGCGAGTCACGTAGTAGGTGGCATCCAGGCGTAGTTCAACCATCGGGACAAATTCATCCAAGCGCCGTTCGTCGCGAAACGGGATAAATGCTTCCGCGGGTTCGTTCGGTGGCGCGGGCGGATTATTTACCTGGGGCAGGCTCGCCACGTGGTTCTCCGTGTCTTGATAGGCCATGAACTGGGTATTGTGGCCCAGGAACGTGCGGAAGTCGGCGGACAGCAACCAGCGGCCTTTTTGCTTGAAGTAACGCAAGCCGAGCTGGCCACCCGCGATCTGGTTTTGCACTTCCTGGTATTCCCAAGCGGCGTCAATATCCTCAAGCGAGAAGTCGCTCAGGTAGATGTAACGTCCACCGCCGTAGAACTCGAGGTTGGCGCCACCCTTCAAGGGGATTCGATAGACCTTGTTCAGTTCGCCGCTCCAGAAGTTCGATCTGGTCGAACGGCCCAGTTCCGCGGGAGTGTCACCATAGCCGCCTTCGACGTGCGAAAGGCTTAACAACCAGCCATGGTCCTCTTCTGTCATGTAACCGGAATTGAATCGGTTTCCCCATACCCAATCGCCCTTTTTCTGAGCGACGAAGTTCGTATTCAAGTCCCCCGCGCTGCTCGCCATGGTCAGCTCGCCTTGAGCCCGGGGAATGTTGACATACATTCGGTCCCAGTTGAAGAAGAAACCCACGCGGCCCTCCGGCGTCTCGCCACCAAACAAGCTGCGATCCACGGGAGCAAAGGACTGGAAATCGTAATCAAAGGCATCGAAATCAATAAACGGTTGGATGTGGTCAGCCACGAACCCGTCCGAACTGATCGGAGCGTCTGGAACAAAGGGCTGGTCAAATTGAATGTTGTGCTGCCCTCTTGCTGTTGACGCCGAGGCGACGAGTGCAACGACGACCGACAAGATCTTCAACTGTTTCGGAAATACCATTTTAGTTCTACCGGGTTGGTACTCTTGGTGGCCATAAATATCGCTCCGCTAAAGAGAACGATTTCGATCTGAACGGTAGTATCGGAAATTCTGATCGTGGAAGTTGAGTAAGAAAGAGAAACTTTTCTAGTCGTTTCGATTATTCCACTTGTATGACGTCTCGAAGGATCTTGTTTCGATTCGTCGAGAGGGCCCACTGCAGCATTTTTCGGATGATTGCGAGGTTGCCCGACGATGGGTGGTTTATATCCCCCGCCGAGGTTCGCCGAATCAAATAGTGCCGCATTCATGACGGTGAAGCATTTCGTGGTGCTTGCACGGCATGCACTGCACTGACACCAGCCACATCGACCCGTGGCATGCGTCGAGCTATCATGGTCCTCGGATTACTCACGCCGCCCGGTTGCCCTACAACCCGCACCTAGTACTCAGCCGCCCTCTGAAGTGAACTTCTTGAAAGAACCATCCTCGCTCGGCGACGAACGGACTACCTCTTGGAGGTGGATGGTTTGTTTCATCTTGTTGATGGCTACGTTCTTGAACTATGCCAATCGGTTTGCCTTCACGCAGAACTCGGCCGCCGTTCAACATGAGTTTGAAACCGACAAGGAAGGGTATGGCCAAGTCGCCGGTAATTTTGGCCTGGGCTTTGCTTGTGGCGCACTGTTGTTCGGATTTCTTGCCGACCGGGTGAGTGTGCGATTGCTGTATCCCGCGGTACTGATCCTTTGGTCGCTAGCGGGTTTCTGGTCCGGCATGGCGTCGTCGCTCGACGAATTAGCATACACTCGATTTGTTTTGGGCCTGTTTGAAGCGGGGCACTGGCCGTGCGCGCTGCGCACAACTCAGCGGACATTTTCTCCCGCGCAGCGGACGTGGGGCAACAGCATCCTGCAAAGCGGCGCGTCGCTGGGGGCCGTGGCGACTCCGTTGCTGGTAGTTGGCTTGTACGCATGGGATCCGGGCCAGTGGCGACTGGCGTTCTTTATTGTCGGCGGGCTGGGAATTCCTTGGGTCTTCTGGTGGTTGTGGACCGTGCGGGAGTCCGATGTGCGCCGCCCTGTCATTCAAACGGACGAGCATCATCAGGGAGCCGGGAAGGAGCAGACCTTTGAAGAAATTCCCTATCGGCGGCTCATCGAAGAGCCCTCATTCGGCGCAGCCACGGTTAACTACTTGGCGCACATCTCCCGCGTTTTGTTTTGGAATCGCCGTTGGTGGGTCTTGCTGGCAGTGGTGGTGATGATCAACACGTTGTGGCACTACATTCGCGTCTGGCTGCCTGACACGTTGGAAGGAGATCACAAGTACAGTCACGAGTTTGTCCAGTATTTCACGTCGCTGTACTTTCTAGCAACCTTCTTTGGCAGTTTAACGGCCGGCTGGCTGGCCGCGGTGTTGCCGCGTCGAGGATGGAATGTACATCGAGCCCGTTTGGCCGTGTTCCTCGTTTTCGGCCTACTGTCAACGATGTCGATTCCGGCTGCGTTCGCGCCGCGAGGCCCGCTGTTGCTGGGTCTGTTGCTGGTCGTGGCATTCGGATCCTTGGGGCTGTTTCCCATCTACTATTCACTGAACCAGGAGATTTCAGCCAAGAATCAGGGGATCGTGGGCGGCTCGCTCGGATTCACGACCTGGGCCATTTTGTATTGGATTCATCCGCTCGTCGGGAGATTGGTAGACCAGCAACCGACAATCCGTCCCTATTTGTTCGCGGTCGTCGGGCTCGGTCCGTTGATCGCGTTCTTTGTGCTGCTGTTGTTTTGGGGCAAGCGGCCACCGGCCAAACAACTCGGGAAGAAAGACGCCTGAGTAGCGTCAACGACAGCCGAAACCCATGACTGGTGACGTCACAATGCACAAGATTCAAGACACCGCGCAACTTGATGCTCTCCTCAGTCAACCACGCGCGGTCGTTGTTCTCTGGGTCGACTGGGCCATCCATGCTCGCCGCTCCGCCGACAGCGCGGAACAGATGATCGCCCGTTGGAATCGCGAACATCCCGATGCGAGCGTTGATTTATCGCAAATCGACCTGTCCGAGCAAGCCGGTGAAATCTGGGACGCCGCAGGCGATTGGCTGTCGTCGCAAAAGGTTGCTGACGTAGGCGTGCTGATGTATAGCGGTGCCGGTTCCATCCTATGGATGCGTTCTGGTCACCTTGTCCGATACGTCCTTAACGGCAACTCGAAAACCGTTGATGAGTTGCTCGAACTAATGAATGAATCATTTGGTCCGCTGGAACCCAACACCCAGGCGCCTTGAATCCGACCAGGCCAAGTTGGGCTCAATCGAGCCATTCTGTTGGGGAAAACGGCCCCAGGGCAAGAATCCGGCCAAAGGGAACCCCTTAAAAGAATCCGCGTAGCCTCCATGTGGTCAGACGAATCGATAAGCGGCCGAGCGAAAACGAATCTTCCGTGCCGTTGAAGTGGCGGTTTCCATGGTTAAATCCGCCTGCCCGACAGTTTTTGGTCGCGAATCCATCTAGAATTTGATCAATTAAATGAGGACAATGGAAGGTCACGGACTGCCCGGATAATTTCCTCGATGACCTTCTCCTTCAGTTGGCTTGGGAGCGTACTTGTATGTGCCGAAATCGAATGGCCCGAGTGTTGATTGCCGGCTGGATTTGCTCAGCGGGGTTGGCAACGGTCTCGCGGGCGCAGCCACCGGCGGCGGATGCTTCCAAGACGCAAACAACCGCCAAGCAAATCGAAATTTGGCTTTCGGAACTGAATGCCGACAAGTTCGTGCTGCGGGAATCCGCGACGCAAAATCTCATGAAGGCCGGCCGGCCGGCTGTCGAGCCGATCGTCAATGCGTTGCCGGGCAGTAGCCTGGAAGTCGTATCGCGGGGAATTCATGTTCTCCGTGAGTTGGCTCTATCAAGCGATGACGAAACGGAAGCGACGGCCGTCGCGGCGCTGAAGACGCTGGCGCTGCGCCCGAAGTCCCAGCTTTCTCGCCGCGCGTCGGCGGCGATTGCGAACTTGGACGACATGCGGGAGGCACGCGCTTCCCAAGAACTGCAAAGGCTGGGCGCGAATTTCAATATGAACAGCATTCAAGCCGGCATCGCCGTGTTTACCGGCGTTCCTTCGATCTGGATTGGCGACAACTGGAAAGGCGAAGCCAAGGACCTGGATCGATTGAAGTGGCTGCGGGATATCACGCACATCGAACTCAAGGGAGAAAAAGTCACCGACGAATATCTGCGACATGTTGGGCAGATGAAAAACTTGGAATACCTGGTCGTCAAGCGGGCCAAGATCACCGACCAGGGAATCAAGGATGTCGCCGCGCTCGCGAGCCTGCGCCAAATCTCGATCATGTACTGCCCGATCAGCAACGCCTCGATTGAGCATTTGCAGGTCCATAAACGGGCGGCGCTGGTCAAATTGTATGGCACGAATATTACGCAGGAAGGCGCGGATCGATTGCAAGTGGCCCTCGCCGAATCGAAGATCGATTATCGCGCGGGTGCCTTCTTGGGAGTTGGTTGCGACACGCATCCCGAGGGCTGTGAAATAACGATCGTGCACTCAACAAGTTCGGCCAGCCGAGCCGGACTGCGGGTGGGCGACGTCATCGTCAAATACGATGGAAAACTAGCCAAGGATTTCGATTCGCTGACAACGCTGATTGCGGTGAATCGGCCAGGCGACACGGTTTCCCTGGAGATTCTTCGCGGCGGCGAGACGTTCACCAAAAAGGTGACGCTTGGCGAATGGGAGTAGCGCCAGCACAGCTTCGCTAATCGCTGCAACTTGAGGGCCACGCGGCTCTTCTCCGACGCGGTGCGTCGTGCAGCCTTGCGACCCATCGCTGCTGGGGTAAAATTCAACCTTCTGGCGCGCGCCATCCATCACTTTCGATCAATTGCAGCAAGATCGCAAACAATTTAGACAACCCATCGCTGTCGTACCCCAACGGACCCAACGGGCGACATTTTATCCGTGACGAGCAGCTATCAGGACGGTAATGTCGTCTAGTTATTCAGGGCCGAAAAAGAATTCATCATGGCGTTTTTCAATTGGATTAGTGGCCGGGTTTTCAACGCCGTTCATCGCAATAACTTGGTTTACAACACTTGTTGGGAGGATCCGCGTTTGGACCGCGTGGCCCTCGAACTGAGCCCTCGCGACAACATCCTGGTAATCACGTCCGCGGGATGCAACGCCTTGGATTATGCGTTGGTCGAACCCAATCATATCTATGCGGTTGACATGAACCCGCGGCAAAACGCGCTGTTGGAATTGAAGATTGCCGCCATCAGGAATCTCGATTACGAAGACTTCTTTCAGATGTTCGGCAAGGGCCGTTTGCCGGGGGTCGCGGAGATTTACCGAGAGAAGCTTCGTAGCTCGCTCGGCAATTGGTCGCGAGGCTATTGGGATCGCAAGATTGGCTTTTTCGATAACCGTCATCGATCCTTCTATTTTCGCGGCACATCGGGTTACTTCGCGCGTTTGATGAATGCTTACATCGATCGCTTTCTAAAAATGCGGCCCGTTGTCGATGCCATCTTGGCGGCCAAGACCGTCGACGAGCAGAAACTCATTTACGACGACCAAGTTCGTGATCGCCTCTGGTCGCGAACCCTTCGCTTCGCGATGAAACGCGATTCGACCTTGTCGATGGTGGGAGTCCCCAAGGCCCAAAGGCAACAGATCGAAAATCAATACGAAGGCGGAATCCTGTCGTTCGTGCAGGACTGCGTTAAGGCGGTCTTCACCGAGATCCCCTTGCAGGACAATTATTTTTGGCGAGTCTACATCACCGGCGAGTATTCGGCCGAATGCTGTCCGGAATACTTAAAGCCGGACAATTTTGAAAAGTTGCGAGGCGGACTGGCCGACAAAATTAGCATCGCGACTGATTCGGTCCAGGGCTTCCTCGACAAGAACGACGTGTCCATTTCGCGATATGTCTTGCTCGACCACATGGATTGGTTGTCCGATAAGTTTTTCCCGCTGCTGGAAAGCGAATGGCAAGCCATCGTGGACCGGGCGACCCCCAACGCTCGTTTGATCTGGCGCAGCGGCGGACTGCGTACCGACTTCGTGGATCAAATTGAGGTGCAGCGCGACGGCCAGCCACGCGAGTTGGGCGAGTTGCTTAGTTATCACAAAGATCTGGCCGAGGAACTTCACGTGCAAGATCGCGTGCATACCTACGGCAGCTTTTACATCGCCGACTTGGCGGCTTGATCGAGGACGTTCCCGATCGCGGACCATCGACCGGTCCTGCTTCCGTGCCCTTTTCGTTTGGTTTGTACTCATGGGTGTGTTCTCCGATCTGAAGATCCTCTACCACTTTGCCCTAAAGCCGGTACGGGGAGCCAGCCATGCCGCGCGGATGGAGAGCTTTTACGGGGGGCAGGCCGAAGGCTACGACGACTTTCGCAAGCGGCTGCTCAAGGGACGTGAAGAACTGTACCAATCGATCGACGACCAAAAAGATACCGTTTGGGTCGATATGGGGGGCGGAACGGGATCGAATTTGGAATACCTTGGCGACCGAATTGAGGGGCTCAAGAAGATCTACGTCGTCGATCTATCCCCCTCGTTGCTGAAGGTGGCCGACGAACGCATGCGGCACCATGGCTGGGAGAACGCCGAAGCGGTGGAAGCCGATGCCACTCGGTTCAAGCCGTCCGGTCCGCCGGTCGACGTCGTCACCTTTTCCTACTCGCTGACGATGATTCCAGATTGGTTCGCCGCGATTGAGAACGCCCTAGAGATGTTGCGCCCCGGCGGGTTGATCGGCGTGGTGGACTTCTACGTATCTCGAAAGTATCCCAGCGACGGCCTGAAACGCCACCGCTGGTTCACTCGATCTTTTTGGCCCGTCTGGTTCGCCAACGACAACGTTTTTCCGTCGGCCGACCACGTTCCCTTCCTGCACCGGCATTTCGAGCCCGTCCATTTTCAGGAGAGCCGCTGCAAGATTCCTTACATTCCGCTGTTGCGGATGCCCTATTACACTTTCGTGGGGCGGAAGCCGCTAGAATCTTGACGCGGCCCGCGGGTCATGCCGATGGCTGCCGCACGCTCGACGCCGTTTGCGTTTCCAGGCGTTCCGCAATCTTGTTCATCGGTTCGGCCAGTTCTTTCCAGAAGTCGCCGTCGCGAAAACTGAGCGGGTCTATCTGTTCACCTTGGGCCAAACGATTCAGTTGGTTTTGTAGACGATAGACCGGTCCGGTAAATCGTTGTGTGAGCTTCAGCAGGTCGTAAATCGCCATGGGCAAGACCAGCAGCGTGGCGACTAGAATCGGTCGGCAGTCATGCCAAATCAAGCGCGCTTGATCGGCCAAGGTGATTTCTTGATTCACAAAGGCAATGGCAATGACGTGGGGAAGTGTGATGAACAGGACACAGGCGATCCAGTAGGTGACGATTCTTGCCAGAAGAGCGCCCTGCACGCGCGGGTCGACGAGGAGAGTTTTTCGTTTTACTCGGGACACGGTTCTGCCTCTTAAATTAATGCCCAATCTAGTTTGTCGGTGCAAGTTGTTGAGTTGGCCGAAGGGTTAGCGAGTCACGAAAGTA
Source organism: Planctomycetota bacterium (assembly GCA_029259935.1). The sequence continues at coordinate 19,845 of JAJDEH010000117.1, read as the reverse complement.
ATGCCTCGCCCGACGGCTGCTCACGCAACATGGACCCCAGCAATATATTCCCACCAAGGAGGCGGTCTATCAGTTCGTTTTTTTTATTAAGGGGTCGTCCCCCACAACGTCGTTGATCCCCTCCGCCGTTTCTTGAAACGCCGAGTTCGAAGTGGCGCCAATGAGCCGGCTGCCAACCACGCAACCTAAGACGATGAGCATGAGCATCACCGAATATTCCACGGTCGTGGGACCGTCCTGATCGCGAAGGAATCGCCAAATGCGTTGAATCATGGTTGATTATTCGTGTGGCAGTTTGCTGGCTAAATACAACAACTTTTAAACTTCGAGCCACGTCGCGGCGTCTTTCAATGCCCCACCAGTGGTCGTTTCTCTGCACAAGCATAGGTTGCGAAAGAGAAACGCAAAAAGACACAATTGGATGGGGCCAGTCCACAAGATTGGTTTAATCGTTAGCACGGGCGATACCCATCCAGCACAATCCGTTTCCCAGTTCATCGCTTGTACTCAATGCCGTCGTATCCTTGGTAGAGAGGCGGCAGAAGTACCAACCGCCCAACTAACCCTCAACGGTCGCCGAGGTAGACTGTGGTCGTTCTTGTGTTTTTCGTCGCCGTCATCAACTTCGCGATCGGGTTTGGCATCGGGATGTGGCTGGAAGATCTTCTCCCCGCCAGATTCGCGGCAGGTGGGCGCGAGGGGACGGCTGTCGCTCAAGCCGCCCAGGCGGAGACGCCCGCGCAGTCGGAAGAAAGCGAGCCGCCCAAGGAAGAAGTGATTGAAGAGCCGGTGGTGGAATGGGAGTTTCCGGATTGGATTCCCGAAGAGTGGCTACCGGCGGTGGAATCGTCGGGCATGCCCGTCAAGTTTCTCGCCGAAGCGGCGATACAATTCCTGCTGTGTGAACGTCAGGGTTTCATGAATGAACTGACGAAGCACGAAGACGAGTCGCGAGATTTCTCGCTTAGCTTGGAGGCGGATGCCACGACCCGCCTGGTCCGCGAGGTTCAAGAATTGCTTACGACCTGGCTGAGTACGCTGGCGGACACGAGTTGCATGTTGGGCGCGCACGCGGCGGATCAAGATGAAGATCCCACTTTCCAGAAACAGGTGATCGAGTTAGTCGAGGATAACCGGAAGGGTATCGCGGCCGCCAAGAAGCGGCTCACCCAGCTTGACCTAGGCAACGTATTCGAATCGGGCCAGGAACTGATCAACGAGATCTGTAAACTGGCAATGCTTGGTTACGATTTACGGGACAAGCTGTATGTCGCCGCGATCAGCGGCGCGGCCGAGCGACTACCGCTCGTAAAGCTAATGGATGCCGTCGACACGGATTCCGAATTACCGAATCGAATCGCGGCCGTGTCGATGCTGCAATCTTGTTTGAAAGCCACTTCAAGCGACGGGGCACACCGCTGCGCGGCTTTGCTCAGAGTCGACGACCTTCATGAAATTAGTGAGCGATGGGGAATGGCTCGGGGAAACGAACTGCTGGCGGCTCTGGCCACTCGCTTGGGAGATTTGGTGAGAGATGAGCCCCGGCTGACGATGGTTGCCAGATATACGGGAAGCTCGTTCCTTGCCGTGTTTAGCGACTGCGAACCAGCGGACGCGCGCGAATTGGTGGATGGGATTCGCAAGGACGTCGAAGCGTCGCACCTCATACCCGACGAAAAGGAACTCGTGGCCACGCTGAGCGGCTTTATCGCGCCGCTTGCCGACCAAGAGTCGAGCGTCGAATTGTTGGATTCGCTTTACGACAGCGTTAAATCCGTCCAATCCGACGGCGGAAACAAAACGCGAATCCAAGAGCTGGCACTCGCTTAACAAGACATCGGACCACGCGCCGTCAGGGGGTTCGTTGAGCCATGGCAACACGCGGCAATCCCGCCAAGTCGCTTTTGATGGAGATGGAATCGAACTCGTGAGCGGCCAACAGCTCTCGTGTTTGAGGCTCGATCATCGGGCTAATTTCCATCAGCAGCCAACCACTGGGAACTAATCGGTTCGCTGCCTGCTCGATCAATCGAGCGATAATCTCCGTGCCTGCCGGGCCCGAGACCAGCGCTCCACGTGGTTCATAATCTCGCACGTCGCGGCTAAGCTGGGCGACTTCCGACTCGGCGATGTAGGGCGGGTTGCTGACGATCATATCGAAATTGTTCTTTGAGCTGACGCGGTCCAACAGATCGCCTAGAACGAAATCGACACGACCGTCGACTTGGTGAGTCTTGGCGTTCGCCCGTGCCACTTCTAAAGCCGATTCGCTAACGTCGATGGCCGTGACCTGGGAATTCGGCAAGTGAACGGCCGCACAAATCGCGATGATTCCGCTGCCAGTGCCAACATCCGCGATGGTGAACGGCGGCGAATGGTTTGGACGCTCTTTGGCCAAATCAAGCATTTCGACAACGAGTGTTTCCGTTTCGGGACGCGGGATGAGGACATCGGGCGTGACCTGGAAGGAGAGAGAGAAAAACTCCTTGCGTCCGACCAAATAGGCGACCGGAGTCCCGTTGGCCCGTCCGCGGACCAGTTCGCGGAACTTGGCGAGAGCTTCTTCACCGGGAACCTGATCAAAATCGGTGTAGAGCTGAATTCGCTCGCACTGTCGTGCTTCGGCCAGCAGCAATTCGGCATCCAGTCGTGGCGAGTCGGCTTGATGCTTCTTCAAATAGTCCGTCGTCCAGGTAAGCAGGCGCCCGATCGTCCATTCGTCGGTTTGTTGCATGACGGACCGCTCGTGCGTTTAGTCGAGATCGCCCATCGATCCACGCAACTCTTCGCGATCGTGATCAATGAGCGCGTCGGTGATCGGCTGGATGTTGCCGGAGATGATCTGATCGAGTTTGTACAATGTCAGATTAATGCGATGATCGGTGACCCGATTCTCGGGGAAATTATACGTCCGAATTCGCTGGCTGCGATCGCCGGAACCGATCAGCGACTTGCGCTGGTCGGACCGCTTCTGTTCCTCTTCCTGACGCTTGTGTTCATACAGTCGAGATTTTAAAACTCGCAGCGCTTTGGCCAGATTCTTGTGCTGGCTTTTCTCGTCTTGTATGTAAACGACAATGCCCGACTCGTGGTGCGTCAAGCGGATTGCCGACTCGGTTTTGTTCACATGCTGTCCGCCCGGTCCGCTGGCGTGAGTTTTGTCGATTCGGTAATCATCTTGTTTGAGGTCGATTTCCACGTCTTCCGGTTCGGGCATGACGGCCACGGTCGCGGCCGATGTATGAATGCGGCCCTTGGCTTCGGTTTCGGGAACTCGCTGCACGCGGTGGCCACCGCTTTCATATTGCAGTTCGCGGAACACCCCTTCGCCCGAAGCGCCCACGCAGATTTCCTTGAAGCCGCCAAGTTCCGTCGGGCTGGCCCCCATGATCTCAAACTTCCAATTCTTTGATTCGGCGTGTCGCTTGTACATCTCGAACAAGTCGCGAGCAAACAACGCCGCTTCATCGCCGCCGGTCCCGGCGCGAATTTCAATGACGCAACGGCTGCGGTTCGCATCCTCGCCGCCAACGGTCATTTCCAGCAGCTCTTCCCACAATTTTTCACGAGCTTCCTTCAGTTCCGGCAACTCCGCCAAGGCCATTTCCCGTTCTTCGGGGTCCTCGCTCTTGGCCATTTCGTTAACCCCGGCGATTTCACGAATCACGTCCTTGAAGCGGCGATACTTGGTCGCCAGCTTGGCGAGCGAACCATGTTCGCGCGCCACGGCGGCGATGCGATTGGAGTCGCCTTGCACCTTGGGGTCGGACATTTGCTGTTCAAGGTCTTCGAACCGCGACAGCTTTTCCTCGAGCATTTCGCGCATGGAAGTATCACCCGGCGGGTTTTACAAATGAAATACAGCGGGAAGTGCGCGCACGATCATGAAGGTACGCACGGAACCAACGATCGTAACACGCGACGTTGGATGGAAGAAAGGCTAGGATTCCGCCTCGGGCTTGACCTTCTTTTTGACCTTCTTCTTTTGAAGGCTGGCGTAGGTGCCCTTGGCAAACTTAGTCTGGAATTTTTCGATACGGCCGGCCGTGTCGATGTATTTCAACTTGCCAGTATAGAAAGGATGGCACATGTTGCAGATGTCGACCTTCAATTCCGGACGAGTGCTGTGCGTCGTGAAAGAGTTGCCGCAACCACAGGTAACCGCGGTTTCGACATAGTTGGGGTGGATGCCTTCTTTCATTGCCTTAACTCCTTGCGTGGAAGGAGACTTCAAGGTAATTGCACTCGCCGTCCGCGATGGCGAAACCACAAATATATCACCCGATGGGCCAACCGGCAATAGCCGCTTGCACCTGTTAGTCGGCTGATCTTCGGGCGCGCCGCTAATCCTCGGGTTGGCTGCCGCGCAATTCGCGGTTTCCACGGGGGTCATTCACAGTGAAAAGAAGTGTTGGTAACGCCCTCGCGAAACGAAATCGGTGTAGGGTTGGGTGGACCTCACCATAATAGAACCTAACTTGGACGCGTTAAGCGCGAAGGAGTCAATAATGGGACTGGCTCCGAGTGTTATTGCCTTGTGCGGCTGTTTCAGTGGTGGCGACTCGGTGCCTGTCCCATTATTGGCTCCGAGTGTTATTGTCTTGTGCGGCTGTTTCAGTGGTGGCGACTCGGTGCCTGTCCCATTATTGGCGCCCCTGCCGTACCGATCGGCTCCCTTCCGCTATTTCTTGACAGGCAGCTTCAGGCCCCAGATCGACTTCCGAGAATTGTTTTTCGGAACCGGCTTAGCTTTGCTCATCGCCTTGCCCTCGGATGAAACGCCAACGTCCTTATAAGTGCCCTTGTGTTTCATGGCGATGCCACTGAAGTCCGCGACCACGTTGGGCTTGACGTTCATGCCCAGCGTGTGAATGACGACGTCTTCGATGGGGTTCGCGACCAGCAGGTCGGCGGTCTTGTCGGTAAAGGCACCGTCCCCAAGGATGTAGATCACATCAGGACGAAGCTCAAGCGCCATTTGCAGAGCGTCCTTGCCGTCGGTCCGCAAACACATCTCAATCCGCGGCAGCCACTGAGCAACTCGACTTTTGTTCTTGTCGGTCGCCGGCACCATGTCAGGAATCTTCTCGGGATGGAACAGAGGATACGCCGTATCGCTGTAGAAGATGATGTAGAACTTTTGCTTCGGTTGCAGAGTATTGACAGCTTGGCCAAGTTCGAGCAGCGCCGTTTCCAACTTGCCGCCGCCCATGCTGTTGGAATTGTCGACCAAGAAACAAAAACGATTTCCTTTCGACTTGGTGCCGAAGAACATCGCGGCACCCTTCATGCCGTCACCAAAGGAGGCCATGCCTTTGCCGTCGGTACCAAACAGCGCGCCGATCTCCGCGACGGATGATTTTGCCAGCATCAGCTCACTCACGTTCGTTTCCATCACCTCGACCGGTGCCGCCAGATCGCCAAAGTCGATCGCTCCGGGATCGATCGTGGGTGTGTCAAACGACGCCTCGTCGCTGAGATCTAATTCCTTGGGAATCTCAAGCTCGAATTCGACTTCGTCCAGGTCGTCCGCAACTTCCACGGGACCAGAAGCGATAACAAACTGTTCCCGGTCGCTTATTGACGAAATAGTAATCACCGCCAACACCGGCACGGCTACCCCGTGAATGACCATGCTGATGAGCCAAGATGGCGCCATCGCCAGCAGAGCCGCGATTCCGACCTTGCCCGTCTGCGTAGTCAAATCAATTGCAACTTCCGACGCTTTTTTCTTCCTGGGAGGCTTCCTCTTCTTCACCGGAGGCGCGGACTTTTTCGACTTCGCTTCAGGGGCCGATGTCGGTTGAGAAGTAGGAAGACGTTTACGCGGCGATTGCGCCGGACGAGATGGATCGGCGGACTGGCTTACCATGCGACGAACCCTGAATACTTGAACGTATGGTTGTCTTCCCGAAGCTCGGTTGTTGCCTGGACCCAACATCCTAACGCTCTTTCCCCGCCACGTACACAGTTACCGATCCGATCGTCGCTTTATCCCGGAAAAGCTCTTCGAGTTCATGATTCAGGATGTGGAAACTCGCTCTTCCACGATTCCCATGTTTCCGGCTGAAGCAAGAGCCCAGAACTGGGAACTTGCGGCCAGGTGGAAAATAGATAGGGTAGACAACCAAGGGACGCGGAATGTCCCGCGATTTCGTTCTCTTGATTGCGAGATGCGATGGCTCGCCACGATCCGACGTTTGATGATGTCAGCGACCGCGAATATGAGTATAAGCCGAGTGGTTCTGTGATCCTCGTCGGTGCAATTTTTTTTGGCGCATGCGCCGCGGTGCTGGCGAACGCGGCTGCGTCCAATGATCGCGGCCTTGTCGTTTTCAGAATCATCCGGTTGCAGCCGGGCGCCGCTACTGTCTTCTATTGGGTGCTTTGCGCTGGGAGCCTCGCCTTTGTTGGCTGGTCTGCACTATTGTTTCTTCGCCGCCTACTGCTCCGTCAGCGAATCGTACTCACGAAACGCTCCGTCATACTTCCAGAATCACACTGGTCCTCCAGTGAAACGGAAGTCACTTTTGATGAAATCCATGCCGTCTCCACTGCTGAAGTGGCTGGCCAGCGTTGTCTGTACATCTATCGAAGTAACGGAAAGAAGTCTTCAATCATTGCATCGTATCTACCCAGTAGGGATGCATTTGATGAATTGTGCGCCTTGACCCAAGAGCGACATGAATGTGCAAACCAGAAAAAGGCAGGTTCAAAAATAGAGGGATAGGAATTGTGTAGGCCGGATCAAGCGAAGCGCTGCTCCGGCAGTTCGCAGTTTCACCTCAAATCGTGGATGCCGGAACGTCGTCACTTTGCTCCTCGGTCCGGCCTACGTGTTTTTCAACAGGCTGCTAACTAACGTCCACGGTTCAATTTGACCCAACGACCACCCTCCTCATTCGCTTTTCTTGGTTGGATCAGTACCGGACTGTTCAGCGCGTGACTGGTCGATGCCCGCCACTACTCGGTAGGAGGCGTGCCACAGGTAACAACCCCCACAGCGCTAAGTTCCAGCGCGGCGTTTGCTGTCACTCGGTGACGTCGGTCATTACGGACACGACGCTCAGCGAAAAATGACTGCAGCCAGCAGCCCTCGTGTTGGATTGGCACGCTCGCGGAAATGTCGTCTTCCGCGATCAGCACGCCGTTCACTGCGATTTGAGGAACCGCAGACTGATCAGACTTCCGAACGGTGTAGACGTCAACGCGAATATACAGCCTTGCTTCTTTTCCAACACAATCACAGCAACGAGCCACCAACTCGCAGCGATGACAATCTTGCCCAAACGCGTGGCCTTTCACATCCGTGGTGCTAGGTGCTTGCGTGGGCGTCACGGTCGGTTTTGGGGAACATTCATGAGTATTCATTGTGGTTAGTTTCCATGTAGTTGTTGTCAAGAGAGCAGCGAATTGACATTGCAGAATTTCTCGCAACGCTGCTCATGGAGTGCCTTCACAGGGGGCACAATGTACGCTGACGGGGGTCGCAGTTGCCGGGGCATGGCGTTCGATGTACGTAACATCTGCTTCAACGAGGTAGTCCCCATCGCACGAAACGAACTCAGTGGCGTCGTAGGTATGAAGGAAGATGCTGCCCGATTGTTGAGGGCTGTTGCCACGTTCCGTGGGCTCAACGCTCGTCCCCGCAATATATACGTTTACATCTTCAATTTCTTCGTTCGCCGTACGTTGAATGGTAAGAACCACTGCCACTTCCGCGGTAAACCCTTCCACCGTACAAACGGCGCTGACGATGTCGACGTTTAAGGGCCCATAACCATTCTTACTTTGCAATTCATCATTCATCGCGCAAGCTCCTCACAGTTGATTGAATGAAAGACAACATGTCCTTTTACAACAATTCCACATCTTGTTTCGTCAGGTACTCTAACCTCACTTAGAGCGGCAACCACCTCTTCAATTAGCTTGCCGTTATATTTCATCGATGCGACTCTCTCGTCGTTGATCTCAATTTCCAAGCGTACATTCCGGGCGCGTGTGCCTTCCAACTTGAAGCGCTCGATTCGACGCAGCCCCTGCAGTTCCCACTTGGCGAAGGCGATCTGGCGGATTTGGCTTTCCTCGACTGTGACCCACATTCCTTCCAGAGGAGGGTGGCTGCTGACAGAGGCGACAAGGCAGCGAAATTCTTTGGGCGACGGGGAAGTTTCGTGAATACCAACCACCACTCCGGCCGCGGCATGTGGGGAATGCAAGTCCGCCTCGGCTCGCATTCGGTAATGCTGGGCTGTAGGACGATTCGTTTCAAAACAAGCGAAGAACGAGGAAGACTTGATCGCCACCCGCCCGTTGGGTTTCAGCATTTTGTAGAAATCGTTCTTCTCACTCGTGGGCCAGGCCAACGGCACGAGGTAGCGGTCCGCCGAGTCGAGTCCATTCTTCAGCTCCCGCAGTTTGGGTTGATGGTCATCGTCCAAATTCAACTCCCCAACACTCCGCTGGGAAGCTCGGCCTGACTCGCTGGAATGGGTCCACGGCGCATCGGATCTAGCGTACCCAATTGCAATGCCGCTCACCGACAAACAGACCAAACTCGCCATCAACGTTGCGACAATCCGTTGACGTCGACGGAGAAAAACGCGAAGGTCACTCGCCAAGTTCGCGGCGGTAGCATACCGTTCTTCTGTGTTCTTCTTCAAACAACGATTGCAAATCGCACCCAACTTGTGGGGAACAGGTCGGTCAGGACTCCCTGGCGGCCGGGGTGCGAGATGTTGAATCGCATCTCTAATCTGGTCCAATGTAGCGCCTCGAAACGGACGCTGTCGCGTCAATAGTTCATAGAACACAACGCCCAAACTCCAAACATCACTCCGGCCATCAAGCTGGCCGGCTCCACCCAGGATTTGTTCGGGGGACATGTACGCGTAGGTTCCCGCCACTTCGTTGGCATGCAGATGTTGCTGGTCTTCGTGGATTGCCAGGCCAAAGTCGCTGAGGTACGGATTGCCCTCTTTGTCCAGCAGGATATTCGCGGGCTTCACGTCGCGATGCCAGATGCACTGGCCGTGGGCATAGTGCAGCGCGTCTGCAATCGTCGCCACTAGTTTCGCGGAGCGTCGGTGGTCGAATCGTTCGGTCTTCATGGCTTCCTGCAACGTGCCGCCTTCGATGTACTTCATCACCACAATGCAACGTCCATCGTCCAATTCCCGGCAGTCGTAGAGCGGCACGATGTTTGGATGCTCTAATACCGCGACGGTGCGGGCTTCCTTGAGAAATTCACGACGCGCCTCCTTGGTATTCAATTTGTCCGGCCGAGGCACTTTGATGGCGACTTGGCGATCGTGATCGGGGTCTTTGGCCAAATAGACTTGAGCAAATCCCCCTTTTCCTAGTTCGCGGATGACAAAATATCGATCGATCCTGACGGGCAGGGTTTCCGCAGGTACTGACGCCGTGACCCGCTCCCCGACATCGGTGTTTTCCGAGTGACTCTTAAGCAAAGATCTTGTCGAAGCCTGTGCTCGGTTGTGGCCAACTTGCCCTGACTCGGGTGGCTGCTCCAACGGATCAGGCTCGCGCAGCAATCTACCGATCGTGTCTAGCGGAAGACTTGATATTCGCGATTCGCATTGATCGCATGCACCCAGATGCTCCGACACTCTTAGTTCCAGGTGCGGGTCTTGTAGTCTTCCCGTGTTAAAATCGCGCAGGATTTCATCGCTGAAACAATGCAATTCGGCGGACTGCTCGGAGGCGTTCATCCAGCGTGCCTAACTAACTGGTAATTCCGTTTGGTGCTAAGTGCGATGGTCGAATACCTCGTCGCCGAATTCTTGGCGAATTCTGCGAAGAATTCGGGATTTGGAAAGATAGACCTGATTGCGAGTAATCCCCAGTTCGTCCGCGACATCCCCGGCAGGTTTTCCCTCAACGGTGACTCTCCAAAAAGCTTGCCAGTGCATCTCTGAGAATTCTCCCTTCACCAGCCGGACCACGGAGTCAAAGACGATCTTTGTCGCCTGATCCACGGATCCCAACTTCCTGGCCGACTCAGCTTCTACGTTTGCAAGGATCTGCTGAATACTGCTTCCGCCTTGCGCCGCTTGGTACTTCTTGTGTTGCCGCCAATAGTCCTGAATCTTGTTGCTCGTCACCGTCCACAGAAACCCGCGAAACGACTTGTGCTCAAAACGTGGTAGGGCCTTCACCACGCTGGCGAAGACTTCTTGTGCCACATCGTCGATGTCCTGGGAGGGAATCCCGCTCTTGCTACACCACCAGCCCACCAAACGCCGGTAAGCCGTTTCCAACCGATCCCAAGCATCATCATCGCCATTTCGGGCTTGCTGGAGCCACGACGAGGTGATTGAACTAAGCGAACACTCAATACTATCGCTGGAGTCTGTCACAATTTTTCTGTTCTGTTCTTTTGGGCCGAATTGCCAAGGCCCCAAAGAGAGGTGCGGCTGTCCATGGGGAAGAGCAACCACTTTAAAAGCAGTCTTTTCTTATACACACTCCACAACACGATTCCAACAAAAATGAGCGGAAATTCGGGCATCTTCAAGGAGTCAGACCATTCTTCCGGCGCGGAAATGGCGAGAATGGAGACAGGCCTTCTCAGTCCGCACATTGCGGGATGGGTTACGGTAAGGCCATCGTTCAATTTCATTGGGAAGTGGTTTGCTGTCTCCGCATCCTAAGAGAACCAAAAGGGCAACCCATAACTTGGGAACTGTCCGTCGCATCAGATCAATTCAGCGGAGACACGCGGGCGTCGCCACCTCAATCGTGCAGAGTTGATTCGGATGTTGTAGAATGGTCAGTAGCGAGGCGGTTCGTGGGCAGGTCTGATGGGGCTTCGGGAATTGCCTAGCGTTGGTTGTGAGTTGGTTTCTTCTCACTCACCATCATTTGATGCTGTCCGCGAGCATGGGCAGTTGGGGAATGATATGCGCGCACGGTGCCTACCCCGTTTGAAATGATTGCAAAGCTGCAACCGTTATTAGCTGGGGCTGGACGCGCCGAGTTGGATGCGGGGGTGAAACTAACTCCTTCGCAAATATTGTTTTAGGGCAGAATTGGAGGCAGAATTATGAGCGGAAAATGCCGGCCTGCAGGCGATTCGAGTTCTGTAGCGCTTTGTGAACTGCCCCGCTTTGGCTGGACGCAAGACGGGGGGCTAACGGATCGGCGAGTGCCGTTCGTTTGCTGGCGTGTTCGCCATGCGGACTACCGGGCGGCTTGTGCCGCGCTGCTCTCTTCTCAGATTGGCGCCGCTTTTGAAACTGGAGTTGGACAGCAAAAATCGCACGCCTATAAGGGGCGACGACGTGGAGTTATGATGGCACTAAATCGGACGCGGCCGGCGGCTTGATGTTTTGCTTTGTTTTTCTAGGGATGACTCGCTTCAATCATGGAAATTATTGATCGACAACTTCACTCGGTGACGTTCCAAACCGCCGGGGGAATCGAAGTCCAACGGACCACCAATCCAGTGGATCGGACCCGAGCGATCGAGGCAATTATCGATGCTCTCGATGCCCGGCACGGAGTGTTGCTGACATCGGGTTACGAGTATCCGGGCCGCTATACACGCTGGGATATCGGATTCATCAATCCGCCGATTCGCATGACGTCTCGCGATCGGTCGTTTGAGATCGCGGCTCTGAACCAACGTGGCAATGTGCTGCTGTCGGCGATCCAGGGCGCGTTGGGCCAGTCGCCCGACATCGAAGACTTGGAAATGGATAGCGGCACCGATTGCCTACGCGGAAACGTCGCCCGCCCCGGGCGGTATTTTCCGGAAGAAGAACGCAGCAAGCAGCCCTCCACTTTTTCGATTATTCGAATACTGTTGGAACTGTTTCATAGTCCCGAGGATACCCACCTGGGATTGTATGGCGCGTTTGGCTATGACTTGGCCTTTCAATTCGAACCGATCGAACGTCGTATTGAATCTCCACCGGAACAACGAGATCTTGTTCTTTATTTGGCCGATCAGATCGTGGTCGTCGACCACGGCCGAAAGATTGCGGTCCAACACGAATATGATTTTTGTGTGAACGGATCTTCGACGGCCGGCATGCCGCGCGACGGGGCAAGCCATCCTTACGTCGGCCAGGATTCGATCGACAAACGGCGCGACCTGTCGGAAGGCGAATTCGCTAGTCTCGTGCGGACCGCTCATGAGTCCTTTCGACGAGGCGACTTGTTCGAGGTCGTGCCGACGCAGACTTTTCTGGAACCTTGTCCCACTCCGCCATCGGAATTGTTTCGCCGCTTGCGCGTTCGCAATCCGGCTCCGTATGCGGCGCTGATGAACTTGGGTGAGAATGAGTACTTGGTCAGCGCTTCGCCGGAAATGTATGTCCGCGTGGACGGTAAGCGCGTCGAGACTTGTCCCATTTCGGGAACGATTGCCCGCGGCGACGACGCGATTAGCGATGCCGATCAAATTTTGGCTCTGCTCAGTTCGATCAAGGAAAAATCCGAACTGACCATGTGCACCGATGTCGATCGCAACGACAAGTCGCGGATTTGCGAACCGGGCAGCGTCCGCGTGATTGGCCGCCGGCAAATCGAAATGTATTCGCGCGTGATTCATACGGTCGACCACGTGGAAGGCATGTTGCGCGACGGCTTTGATGGCTTGGACGCGTTCCTGACGCATACTTGGGCCGTCACGGTGACCGGCGCTCCGAAGTTGTGGGCGATGCGGTTTATCGAACAGCACGAACGATCGCGGCGGGCTTGGTACGGCGGCGCGATTGGGTTTCTGGGTTTCGACGGCAACATCAACACGGGCCTCACGCTGCGCACGATTCGTATTCTCGGCGGAGTAGCCCAAATCCGCGCGGGTGCCACGCTGTTGATCGACGCCGAGCCGGAAGCCGAAGAACGTGAAACCGAACTCAAGGCCGCCGCCTTTTTGGACGTGGTGCGGAATCCGGGCGGCAAGGCGGCAACCGACCTCCAGCTTTCCACGGTGGGGCAGGGCAAACACGTTCTTTTGGTCGACCACGAAGACTCATTCGTCAACACGCTGGCCAACTATCTGCGGCAAACCGGAGCGACGGTGGAAACCATTCGCAGTACTCCGGCCACGCAACAGTTTGTGATCGATCGGATCCACGAGCGGCGTCCCGACTTGGTCTTTCTGTCGCCCGGGCCGGGGCAACCCCAGGACTTTAAGGTATCCGCTGTTATTGAAGCGGCCTTGGAAGAAGGGCTGCCGTTGTTTGGAGTTTGCCTCGGGCTTCAAGCCTTGGTCGAGCATTTTGGGGGCGAACTGGCGGTCTTGGACTTCCCCATGCATGGCAAGGAATCGATTATTCGCTCGTGCGGCGATGGCTGGCTGTTGGCGGGACTGCCGAAAGAATTCTCCGCCGGGCGTTACCACTCGCTGTACGGCCTGCGGGACAACATGCCGGAAGTCTTACGCGTGACCGCTGAATCCGACGACGGAATTGCCATGGGTATCGAACACAAGACACTGCCCATCGCGGCCGTTCAATTCCATCCCGAATCGATTATGACCGCCAAGCAACGGGCGGGTCACCGTCTCATTGAAAACGTGGTGCGGAAACTCACGTGAGGTAGAGTTCGCTTCGAGCCTATGCTCGATCAAGATAACCGGCAATACAGCGGATCACTTAGTCACAACGGATCATTTAGTCCCGGTGCAATCCTTTTCCATCGTGACTTGATTACCGCGGTCGTTGAAAGCGATATGAGTCATGAAACTACGCATTAACATCAAGCCACGACCGGAAGGCAATTCTAGGTGTTCTTCGTCGGTCGGATCGGGGACATCCTCCGGATCAAATCCTTCGCCTTGGTCGGTGACGATGATTCGGAAGCGATCGGCGGAGATCTCATATTGCACTCGAACCACCTTGGTTCGGTCATTTTGGTTGCCATGTTTGATGGCGTTAACAACCGCTTCCTCGACCGCCAGATGCACTCCGAACACATCGTTCTCAGCCCAATTGAATTCGGCCAGCTTGTCCAGGAGTTGGGCAATGACCTGCTTACCCTCAGCCGGCTCGCTTTGGATTTCAATACTGGTTGAGAAAGTTTGTTTGTCTTGTGTCATGTTTCCAAGAGCGGAAATCGTCATGGCTTGTGACTCGCGTTTGCGATGAACGCACGGAAATAACCGGAAAATCGGTGCGAAGTTGAAGAGAACAAACCGAGAAGGTAGTGAAGATAAGAAGTAGGCGTCGCAGTGCCATATCGACAGCCTACCACCAAATGGGCCGGCACGGAGTCCCCGGATAGGGCTACTTGATAGCCCCCTGATAGAATTGTGCCGTCTTGCCAATGACGGAGGCACTTCCGCGAGGAATCATTCCTTAAATGCTTCGAGCGCATCCTTTTCGCTATCTTTAATATCAAACAATTGGGTGAGGCGAGTAATGACGAACACCTCGTGTATTTCCGGCTTCAGTCCACAGAACTTGAGGCGGCCCTCGGCGGACTTCACCTTTTTGTCCAAGATGATCAGCTTATTGAGTGCCGCGCTGGACAGAAACTCGACGTTGGAAAAATCCAGCAACAGGGAACTCCGGCCCTCTTTCTCGACCAAACCAAATAACTCTTCGCCCATTTCCTGAATGTTCGACGCGTCAAGAATTTTTCGATCCTCGAAGCGGACAACGCTAACGTCTCCAACCTCAGTGATCGTGATTCGCCGACACTCGGACATTCATCTTCTCCGCGCAGAGGGGATCCAACAATGGAAATTTGGATATGCTTTGATGGGCCATGATATTACACCAGGTGACGGTGTCAAGCTTGATGCGGATTTCCGCCGCCAGGGCGATAAAGGCGCTCGATAATGAAGCCGCTGGACCGAGACGGCGAGCCCAACCGTTTTCTGGGGAAATCGGGTGTAGGAGTCGCCCAGGTAGGGCGTGGTTACGGTTCAACTGGCTGCTAGGGGCCAGCATTGCGCTGCAGCACGGCGCGGCTGACGAGCAAGTAGTTGCTGCCCTGATACTCGGTGATTTCGCCGGCAACCCGCCACTGGCGATCTCGACTCAAACCGGGCAACTCACGAGCGACTCGCTCCAGCGCCAGATTTTCCAATACTCGCATCGAGTCCATTCCTTCCAGCGGATAGAAAGTCACTCGGTCGCCCGTACTCTCGAATCGTCCGATCAGTTTTTCCAGTACGGTGCCCTCGCGCAGCCGCTTCGCTTTTTCGTTCTCTTTTTGATTGCCTTGCAGGTTCGCTGGTTGCGCGGCGTCACGGTCGCCCGCCGCATCACCGGCGACTTGGGCACGCGATGCCGGTGCCATCCAGGCAACGGACAACGCCAATAGAACCAGCATAATCAGCGAGATCGGAACTGTTCGAATCGGTGAATTCACGGCTTGCTCCCGAATTTGGTCGGCTCTCTGAAGTCCATGTCGTTTCAAAAATTCTAGGTCACTCCCATCAAGATGCGCGGTCGGTGACGTTGAGTTCCGGCAACATGTTGACTTTCTTCCACAGCTAAGCGACGACCGCTGGGGATCTTGGCTGGCGCGGAAGTCCCACGGGCAACTCAACTTTCGCGATCGTCGTTCTTGGTGCGACTCGACAGGTACGCCGCTTGCCCTTACTAAGACGCACCCGAGAATTCGACCGAACCTGGAGGGCATTTGCTTTGATCCGCACACTGTTTCCTGTCGTCGCGATTTGCCTGCTGTCGTTAGTCGCCGGAATTCCATCGAACGCTCAAGAGCCGGAACGGGTTTCGGTCGAACTAAAGAGCGGTCGCACGTTCTCTGGTTACGTCGACGCGCGGTCGGACTCCGAACGGCTGTGGCTTCGCTATGGAACGGCGTCGCTGACAGTTCTGCGTCCCATCGACTGGGGCCGTATTACCACGGCGCGCCACAACGACGAAGCGATTCCGACAGAAGAATTGAAATCCGCAGTATTGTTGCTGCGATCCGCGGCCACGCCGCCGCCCGCGTTGGGTGGTGAAGGAAGTGTTCCCTCTGCTGATCGCAGCGGCGCGACTTTCGCCGATCGCGCGCAACGGCTGCTTGGTTCGCCTCCCGTCAGGACGGTTCGTTTTAACGCGAGACTAGAGAACTGGGACGCGGACGCGGAACCTGACGGCCTAATAATCCACGTCTTCCCGTTAACTAATGACGGCCAAATCGCGCGAGTCAATGCAACGGTTGAAGCGCGGCTAACCGCGTTCACAAGTCGCTCGACGCGCGGAGCCAGAAACAGCCGCGTGCAAACGCCGCTGCAGGTTGGGCGCTGGTCCGAATATGTAGGCGCGGCGGAGGTCGATCCGATAGGTGGGGCGACGATCCAGTTGCCGTTCACCACCGTACACCCCGAGCGCGATCCGCGCGTGGGGTCTCACGGCTTGATCGAGATTCGCGTCGTGATTCCGGGCCACGGCGTGTTTCACGATGCAGTCGATGCCGTGCGCATCCGCCGCTATTCCCCTACTCTCGAAGAACAGGGCTACCGCGCTACTCATCGGCCGTGAATGAAACCGTCATTGGAAATCATTACATCGTCCCAATCCGAATCCTGTTTCCGAAAGACCTTGAATCACGGTTTTGTCGGAAAACACCATCGTCGGGAAACATTTTCTTCATGGCACGGACGTTCTCGGACGTCCAGGATCGAAACTCCCACCACCTACCATGGCCTCGCCCTTGAGGTCGCCAAACACGTCGCCAGCGACGTTGCGGTCTCTAATGACGCTGCTTCCACAATCGAGGGAAAGCGAACTCGTGGCGATGAACGCGACGCCTAGCAGGATTCGCTTGGGCAAGGATCCCTTGCGTAATGATCATGGTGACACCGTTGTAGGCCCTTGCTGATTAGACGCAACGAGAAAACTTCGGCACGATGCGGCTGCCTGCCGACACGCCCTCGGGTCGGCCCGCAGACAATGCTCGACTAATTCGCTAAAATCAGCGGAAAAGCCCAACAACACACACTCATCGTACCTATCCAGAGCGAAGGGTAAATGAACCATGAGTCAAGCGACCTCTGACCCATTTAATTCCCGTGGAACTTTCGACACCGGCGCGGGCGAAGCGGGAATCTATCGTATTACTAGCCTTGAAGATCATGGCCTCGCGCCGGTTCAGCAGCTTCCTTATTCAATCCGCGTCCTGCTGGAAGCCGTGCTTCGCAATTGTGACGGGTATGTCGTTAACGAGGACGATGTCAGGAATCTTGCGTCTTGGAATGCCGCAGCGCCGGCCAAAGTCGAGATTCCCTTTAAACCGTCGCGAGTCGTGCTGCAAGATTTTACAGGCGTGCCCGCCGTCGTCGACTTGGCGGCGATGCGTAGTGCCATGCAGCGACTCGGGGGCGACCCGAAAAAGATCAATCCGCTGATTCCGGTCGATTTGGTGATCGATCACTCAGTTCAAGTCGACCGTTTTGGCAGCGAGGATGCTTTAGCCGCCAACGTCGAATTGGAATTCAAACGGAATCGCGAACGCTATGAATTTTTGCGGTGGGGCCAGAGGTCGTTTGATAACTTTCGCGTCGTCCCGCCGAATGTCGGCATCGTGCATCAAGTGAATTTGGAGTTCTTGGCGAAGTGTGTGTTCTTGCGCGAGGACGAACAGGGGCCGGTCGCCATTCCCGATACTTTGGTCGGTACTGACAGTCATACAACGATGATCAACGGTTTGGGAGTCGTCGGTTGGGGCGTGGGCGGTATCGAGGCTGAAGCCGTCATGCTCGGCCAGCCGCTGTACATGTTGATGCCGGAAGTCGTCGGCTTCGAGTTGAAGGGGCATCTGGCTGCTGGCGCGACGGCGACCGATTTGGTGCTGACCGTTACCGAGGCTCTGCGCAAAGAAGGCGTCGTTGGAAAGTTTGTTGAGTTCTTTGGCAGCGGCGTATCTAGTATGTCGCTGGCCGATCGTGCGACCCTCGCTAATATGGCACCGGAATATGGAGCCACGATGGGCTTTTTTCCGGTGGACGATCAGACGCTTGATTATCTGAGACGCACGGGCCGAACGGAAGACGAAATCCAACTGGTCGAGCGGTACACCAAAGAGCAAACACTGTTTCGCACCGATGAATCAACGGTCCCCACCTACACCAGATCTTTTTCGCTGGATATCAGCACGGTGGAACCTTCGTTGGCCGGACCTAAGCGTCCCCAGGATCGGGTGCCGCTGTCGGCGATGAAAAACTCGTTTAACGAATCGCTGCGGGCACCGGTTAGTGAACGGGGCTTCGCACTGGATGACCATGCACTGCAGAGTACCGCCGCCGTGGCGGACAACGGCCATAGCGAACAGATCGGACATGGCGCGGTGGTCATCGCGGCGATTACCAGTTGCACCAATACCAGCAATCCTTCGGTGATGTTGGCCGCCGGGTTGCTGGCGAAGAAGGCCGCCGAGCGAGGTCTGAGTGTCAAGCCGTATGTGAAGACGAGTCTGGCACCGGGCTCGCGTGTGGTGAGCGACTACCTGGACAAGGCCGGCCTTACGCATTCGCTTCAGCAACTCGGCTTCCATACGGTTGGCTACGGCTGCACGTCTTGCATTGGCAACAGCGGTCCGCTGCCGGAAAGCGTCGCCAAGGCAATCAATTCGGGCGACTTGGTGGCGTCCGCGGTGCTGAGCGGCAATCGGAATTTTGAAGGCCGCGTCAATCCGCTGACCAAGGCAAACTACCTGGCGAGTCCGCCGCTGGTCGTTGCTTATGCATTGGCCGGCACGACGGATATCGATTTGTCCAGCGAACCCATTGGCACGGACACCGACGGGAAAGACGTCTATTTGAAGGAAATCTGGCCCACGCAGCAGGAAGTCGCCGAGGCGATTCGCACGGCCGTCTCGCCGGAGATGTTCACCACGCAATACGGTCACGCTTTCGACGCGAACGAAACCTGGAACAAGATCGCGATCAGCGAAGGCGACCTGTACGCTTGGGACGAATCGAGTACTTACATTCAGGAACCGCCGTTCCTGATTGATGTCACTTCGGAAGTATCGCCCATCCAGCCGATTCAAGGCGCGCGAGTCCTGGCGTTACTCGGTGATTCGGTGACCACGGATCATATTTCTCCCGCCGGAGCGATCGCCCAAGACAGTCCCGCGGGCCGGTTTCTCGTGGACAAAGGAGTGCAGCCGACCGAATTCAACAGCTATGGATCGCGGCGCGGCAACGATCGAATCATGCACCGTGGCACGTTCGCCAATATCCGCATTCGCAACCAACTGGCACCCGGCACCGAAGGCGGCTGGACCCGGCACTTGCCGGACGGCGAACAGTTATCCGTGTATGACGCCGCCGTCAAATACAAGGAAGAGGGCACTCCGCTCATCGTGCTGGCCGGCGCGGAATATGGCACCGGCAGCAGCCGTGATTGGGCCGCGAAAGGGACCATGCTGCTGGGTGTGAAGGCGGTGATTGCCGCCAGTTATGAACGAATCCACCGCAGTAACTTGGTCGGTATGGGCGTGCTGCCACTCGAATTCGCGGGCGGCCAGACGTGGCAGTCCTTGGGGCTTACAGGCGGGGAAGTCTTTGATGTCGTTGGGCTTGACGACCAGTTGCAACCACGGAGTACCATTTCCGTAACCGCGACGAGTGATAATGGACAGACGACCGAATTCCAAGCGACGGTGCGGATCGATACACCGGTTGAAATGGACTACTACCGCAACGGCGGCATATTGCAGACGGTTCTGCGCAAGCTGTTGACGGAAGATTAATATAAAGATGAGCATGCCGACGGGGTGTTTTTGAGTTGCGGTTTGTGGCAGAGTTCGCGTTCATGGCGTTTTCGTTTTGTTCGCGGAGCGAACAACGACTTAACCCGACTATGCTTCCACAATCTTACTCCGCGGCATCCCTCCTTTTCTACACCGTCG
>JAJDEH010000116.1 GCA_029259935.1 Planctomycetota bacterium | reverse complement strand
AGAATTTGAAAAACGAAATTGACCACCATTTAGGCTCCGTTTAGTTGTCTGGGAAAAGAAGGCGGATGTTGACAGGATCTACACGAAGGACAGGATGGCGACGCACCAGGAACGGACATTTATCTTGTCAATCCTGTTCATCATGTCTAAAATTCGGTCCCTTTTTGTCTTCGGGTTCAGGAGTCCACCAGTCATGGGCAAACGCAACATCTTATTTTCGCCAGCGGTGGACCCGGTCTTGCAACTCCACTGGCACCGTCATCCCATTGGGGTCGTCGACATAGATTTCAATGCTGGGGTGTTTTGCCAAAGGCGTCAGATCCGTCACCTTGGTCCCCCAGAGGTGAAGGGTCTTTAGTTGGGTCAAGCCCGCCAGTGATGTGACGTCCGTCACATCGGTTTCCCACAAGTCGAGGTGTTCTAATTGGGTCAGCCCTGCAAGCGGGGTGATGTCGGCCACCTTGGTTCCGTGGAGGTCGAGTTGCTTCAACTGGGGCAGTCCCGCTAGCGGCGTGACATCCGACAGGGGTCCGCCGCTGACGCACAATGTTTCCAGCTGTGCCATCTTGGATAGCGGGGAGATGTCCTTCACCCTGCTTTCCCAAACGCGCAATTCCTTCAACTGCACCAAATCTGCTAGTGGTGTGATGTCTCGCAGAAACGGCGATTCAATCCGCAGCACTTGCAGCCGCGTCATTCTGGCCAGCGGTGAGACGTCCGAAAGAGAGCATTGCGGCAACCACAGAAACTCCGCTCTGCGGAACATCCTGAGCGATTGCAGATCCCCTTTATGCAGCCGTTCTCTCCACCAATCGATCCTTAGCTAAGAAGCCATCATCTCGGGATAAGCCAGCGCGATTCGCCATGACGACCACTCGGACTATCGGCCAATCGTCGAAGTCGTTCTTTCGACTCCTTGGTCAGTTGAGGAACGCTCATTACAAGCAGGTCGGAAATGAAATACGGGCTCGGATTCTCATATTGTCCCGTACATTCAAATTCCAATCCATTGACGCCGTCCCGCTCCATCGTTTTGATCAAATTGTGGAACGCCTTCTCTTGTTCCTGTTGCGCCTCCTTTTTTTCGCCAGACAACTCAGGGAGACGCCACTTCAGCGCAAAAGGCTTGAGCGAGAAGTTGCCGCCGGAGACATCAAAAAAGCCAGAAGGTCTCAGCGCATCGCCGGCAGTGCGATACTGAAGCCTAAATGTCTGCTTCGAAGTTTCTTCGTTTCCTTCAGCAGAGAAACTCGGCGTCGCTACGACACTGACTAGTGTAATAATCACCGCGATCAAGTAGCGATTTAACTTCATGTTGCTCTCCAAACTTTGAAGTCACCACGGGCATCCAGACGTCTACTACATCAGTTCAATTCTACGGCGACATCGTTGTCACGTAAAGTTGATTTATCTTTGCAAGCCTCACGACTTTTCGCCTGCACATGGTGCATTACTGCTGGAGGGCTATGGGCCAACCGATGGAATGGACGATGATGCCGACGCAGTTTCGGAGACTGTGTTTCGACGTTCAGGACATGCCGTTGTTTCGGCGATTCGCGTTAGTGACTGCGGACGTTTTGTCATGAGTCAGTTAGCATCAAGCGATATCTGCAAGGCAGGTTCGCCCTTGGTCACCCACAAAACTGTGTTCATTGGTGCGAAACGTGAGTTCGGCGAGGGCGAAGTCCTATGAATGGAACGCCGAACTGCCTCCAACTATATGCACGTTCGCCGTCGAGCATGGGGTGTACATGAATAGCTACTGGCGTAATTCGATGCTTTTTTGGAGGAACTTCCGAGATTTCTGTTAAGGATTTGGCATCTCAATATGATTAAGACGTAGACGGTTTCTTTAAACGTTAGCGAGTGGCTAGTCGTGATACCGAATCCGGATCATTCCGAGTTCCTGAGAATCTACACCCGACATCATCGGGATTTGTACCGATACGCGCTTATGCTCGTTGTGCAGCAGGTGGATGCGGATGATGTGATGCAAGAAGCGAGTGTTGCGCTTTGGGAAAAATTTAGCGAGTACGACACGCAATTGCCGTTTCTTCCGTGGGCAAAGCGGGTCGTCTTTTTGGAAGTATTGAATCTTCGTCGGCGGCAGAAAACTTCGCCGTCGGCACTATCTGGCTCCGTCATTGAGCAACTGGCGGCCGAAGATTCGCGGCATGATGAGGTACTTGCCGCTCAGCGTGAGGTACTCGACCAGTGCGTCGAGAAACTCGGGCCGCAGGGCCGACAGTTGCTGGATGCTCGCTATGGCGGCGAGACCAGTTTGGTCGCGTTTGCTGAATCCGTGGGACGTTCCGTACGTTCGATGTATGTCATTCTCAGCCGGATTCGCAAACAACTGTTGGAGTGCGTCAATCGAGCGTTCCGCGCGGAAGGACTGATATGAGCGAAAGCAGCGTGAGATTAATGGCACTCATTGCGTCGCTCGTTGATGAAACGATCGGCGAAGACGACTTGCGCGAGCTCAACGAATTGCTCGACGGCAATCCGAACAATCAACTATTGTACAAACGCTATCTCGATTTGCATTGCCAGCTTGATTGGAACTTGAATGCGACTGACGACGTAGCAGCGCTTGCCAAGACGCGGGCCTCTTTAGCAACCAAACGCACTCCGGCGAGTGCAACTACAATGCGTCGCTCTCGACGTTGGATTGCGGCGGCAGTTGGCGCTTGTGGGCTCGCGCTGGTGTTGCTTGTGTTGTTGCTGAGTAATGGCACGGGAGACTTGAGCGTTGAGGCGGCGCTGGGTGATTTGAATGGCGAGGTCGTTGTGAAGCGCGCGGGCGGACAAACGCCCTTAGTTTCGCGCGGTATGGACATTCAGGCTGGAGACTCGATTGAAACTCGCGGCGATACCAGCTTCGCAACGCTTGAGTTTTCGGATCAATCGCGATTTGTTCTGGTAAGTAATTCTTCTGCCACGCTGGACAAGAATAACTTGAAGAACCTTGTGTTTCGTCGTGGACGATTGATTGCGTCAGTCGGAAGCCGATCCGCGACGAAACCATTTGTTGTCGCCGCACCCCACGCGAATGTGCGAGTCCTGGGGACAATCGCAATGGAATCACGTCAGAAACAGACGAATCTCAGTGTGCTCCAGGGATTAGTCGGTGTGACAACCAAGACGGCGGGTGATCCTGTGGAAGTTTCGCAAGGCGAGTACCTTGTCGCGTACGAGGGTCGCCCGTTCGAAGTCGAAGAGGCGGCACCGAACCAAGGTGGATGGAGTGAAGATTTCGAGGACGGTTTGCCTGAACATTGGCGCGGCGGGATTTTTGAATCGAAAGGACTGCCGCGCAAATCGAAGGGTGGCGTGCGCGTGGCCAAGAACCAAGTCAATGGCCAAGTCTTCTACCAAATCAACTCGCAAGAAGAATGGGCGCGGGGCTTGTTTGCTTATCGCGACGATCTGCATTTGCACATCACGTTCAAAATGGACCATTCGAGTTGGGCCAATATCTTCTTCATCGCGCGCGCCAGTGACGCGAAAACTCACAAAACGTTTTTGCACAAGTTCACGATTCCTTTCGGGCCTGGCAGTGACGGAGTTTGGTGGAAGATGACGGTTCCGTTGTCAAAGTTTCAGCTTAAAACAATAAATGGCTTTGAAGACATTCCGCCGACGAACGACGAGTTGGTGTTTGGAATGTTGTTTTCTTCTCCAGCACCTGATCGTGGTTTGGTTATTGATGAAGTCGCAGTGGAGCGCGGTGGTCCTGGCAAGTTTGTCTATGAACGTTTGGAGTAATATTCAGCCCGCTTGCGTTATATCCAAGAGTCGGAACTAGGAAATGGCGATGGAAACCCGAATGACGAAATACCAAATGACGAATGAATTCCGAAATCCAAATGACGAAGAACAGGTATCGAAGGTAGCTGCACAGTGTTGTGGCGTGATCTCCCGACCGAGACAAGTGGCCGGCAGTCGTTTACCCACATGGCCGGCGGGCACCGAAAGATTTCGACGTAATTTCACCCGTTTGCGTTGTGTTTCACCGTTCTCAAGAACGGGATTAACTAAGAGTGAACCGGACCTTAGAAGGCAACTCATGACCAGACACATTATCGCGTTGTTGTTCAGTTTAATAATCACGACGGCGTTATTCGCGGCGCAAGATGACACGAATGACTACCGCATTTGGACAACCAAGGCGGGGCGCAAATCCGACATGAAGCTAGCAGTCGTCGAAGTCGGCGATACGTCTGTGAAGCTGAAGCGAAAAGACAACGGCAAGGTCATCGAGATTCGCATCGATCAACTAAGCCGCGCGGATCAGCAGTACGTTCGCGATTTCGAGAAACCATCGCGCACCACGCTCTCGGCTGGTAGTGGCGAGCAAGTCGCAACCGCCGACTCAATTGACTGGTCAAGTTTTCGGGGACCGCGCGGTGCCGGCACTTCAAGTGAAACCGGACTGCCAACCGAATGGAACTCGACGCAGAACATCGTCTGGAAGACGCCGCTGCCTGGTTATGGCACGTCCAGTCCGATTACATTTGGCGACCATATCTACGTGACGTGTTACAGCGGCTATGGCCTGAGCAAGCAGTCGCCTGGCGACGTCGCGAATTTGAAACGTCATTTGATTTGCCTGGATCGTGGAACTGGCCGGGTTCTCTGGGACGCCCCGTCACCGTCCAAGACGCCGGTGCCCGCATACAACGGCTTCATGGCGTTGCATGGTTACGCCAGCAATACACCAGCCGCCGACGAGGATGGTGTATACGTATTCTTCGGCTCCAGTGGCGTGGTGATGTTTTCACACGAGGGCCAACCGCAGTGGGAAAAGTCACTCGGCAAGGGGACCAATGGTTGGGGTTCGGGCAGCTCGCCGGTACTCTACAAAAACCTTGTCATCATCCACGCGGAAGTTGAAAGCGGCACAATCTACGCGCTCGACAAAAGGACTGGCCGCGAAACGTGGTCGCAAAAGTACCAGAGCGGCAATCAACATACGCGAGCCACGCCGCTTTTGAACAAGGGTGACAGCGGCGACGAGTTGGTGTTTCATTCGCGAATGGGTTGGCTTTCGGCGCTCGATCCGGCAAGTGGCCGCAAACTCTGGGAGTTCGAGGGTGTGTCGAACTACCAAAACCCCAGCCCGGTGACGGACGGCAGCCTCATCTTTGCCATGGCCTACGGCAAGACGGTCGCTGTCAGCGCCGGTGGGCGTGAAGTGTGGAAAGTGAACAAGGGTTCGGAAATCTGTACGCCGATCTATCACGACGGCCATCTGTATTGGGCGAATGAAGGGGGAATTGCGTTTTGTGTCGAAGCTAAAACCGGCGACCTCGTTTATGAAAAACGTCTGACGCCTAGCCCTGGCAAGCTTTACGCTTCGGGCGTGTTGGCCGACGGCAAGATCTACTATGTCAGTCGTGAAAACGGCACCTTCGTCGTCGATGCCAAGCCTGTCTTTCGCCAGCAGGCCCATAACAAGATCGAATCTGACAGCAGCGTGTTCAACGCTACGCCAGCGATTAGCAACCGCCAACTGTTACTGCGTAGCGACAAGTTTTTATATTGCATCGGGAACAAATAGGGTCACGTACAAGTGACAAATCACACAAGATTTAGGACATCAGACGACAGACCGACGGCTTTTGTGATCGCCAGCACCAAGTTGGTGTTTGTTCTAGTAATACCTGTCGGCCATGAGCGCGTTCTGGTATCGATTGAATGGACTCAACTACCTCGTCGAACATGGTTCTTTTTCCGGCCCTTGCGAGCACTAGCGTTTCCCGCGACCAGTCTTCGTAGAATTCACTTTTTTCAAGAATCAAGCACTGCTCTTCGAGTACTTTCGCGTCCAATGATTCCTGGGCATGTTGGACGTTTTCCAACACAAATTGACAGGGGAGTTCGAGAGGTACGTGTCCGAAGAAGCAATCATCAAAGGTGGCGAGGTTTATTTCGAAGTACCCGTTAGGTGCTGATACCGCAGGGGCGAACGCGTCGCACAAAGATTGAAAGTCGTTGATCTTGCTGCCGTCTACAAAGTATTGCTTCATTGCTCAAAGATCTCCGAATAATGGTCCATTGGGGAATGGTCCATTGGGGCCACCCAGATTTTAGAACTGGGCACGCAGAGGTTCAAGATTAGAGGTTCAAGATTAACGGGCGGGGCTGGCTGTTGAACGAAATTGGCAGCCCGTGTGGTCAAAAAAGTCAAACGAACCGGAAACTGTTTGGCAATTTGGATTTGCATGGGTGAAGATGGTCAAATCTCGGTCGAGTATGGCGGTCGCCAGACCGCCCAGCCCGGCTGAATCGTTCCCGTCAGCCTCGGTTTGCGCGAACAGGTCCCCATTTTGATTTGGAGAGTGATCGCAAGATTTGGCTGCCAATTGGGCGGCGCGGTGGTAGTAGTTCAGTAGCCCGCCGAGTCGCTCGCGGCGCTCGACGTTGCCTTGGTCCGTGCCGACTTCATCTCCAGGATCGATGATCTTGTTTTCCAGCCCTTGATGATTGCGTTCCTGATGATAATGAAACAGATACTCTCCAACCGCATTGCGTAGCGACTTGTCGCCAAAGAAGATCACGCGGTTGAGAGCTTCGCTTTTGAGCGACAAGAAAAACCTCTCCAAGTGTGCGTTCAAATTCGGCGAACGCGGCAACGCAGCAAGCTCTTGACACCTTCCCGCTTCAGCGCATGTCGAAGCGACAGGCGAGGCTTGGTATTGGGGCCACTGATGAACTGGCTGTGCCTTTGCCGCGCGCATGCTGTGCGGTTTGCAGAGATGTTGTTAGAATGAAGGAATGATACGGAGGGGTTTGTTACTTCGCCGTTGGCTGGTGCCTTGTTGCTTTTGGCACCTGGGGCCTTACCCGATTGGTTAGCGCTGAGTGTACGTCCCGAGCGTGCCGGTTCCAGTTCAAATGGCTGCACGTTTGCAACCGTTTTTCGCGTCGTTGGAGAGCAGACTTTCGGGGCGGCTTGGTTGTTAACTTGTTGGGGCAGTTTCTCTTAGGGAAGTTCCGCCACGAAATTACTGGGGGGCGGCTGGCGGTGGGCGTATGTTACACCTTACAAAGTGCGCCGCTTCGGGGCCCGCGCTTCAAAGCAGCGGCAGGATCGGATCCGCTCGCTGCAGCGTTCCGCGGTTCCCATGCTATTTTGAACTCGCTCTTGTTGCGACCGTTGTTGGCAAGTTCTATAAAGGACGACTAGGCAAGTATGGGGCGGTGGCCCCACTTGAATTCTCTAACTGCACTCTCGCAATAAGGGACGAGTAATGGCCCAGTTCGCCTGCTTCATTCGTGGTTCGGTCGTCTTTTCCACACTCTTGTTCAGTTCCACTCTGGTTCATGGCGCGGACCCGGTGACGAAAACCAAGAGCGCCCTCGATATCGCGCCACGCGACGCGGCTTTCTTTTGGTCGGTCGCGCACACTCGAAAGAGTGTCGAACGTTTTTTGAGCAGCAAGGCGTACCAGCGGTGGCAGGAGTTGATGGGGGCGGCTCGCGAGTTGGCCGGCCTCGAGGCGACGGGTCCGAGCGGCATCACCGAAGCGCTGGAGGTCGAGGAGTCACTCACTCAGGTGTGGAGTTGGTTCGACCGCGAAGAAAATCGGCCCTTACGAGACCTTCTGCTGGAAATGGTCTCGCACGAGATTTTCATTTACGGCAGCGGTGAGTATTCGGAGATCAGTCGCGAGTTGGTTGACTTTCAAGCTAAAGTGAATCAGGCGCTGCGTCGGGAGATCGAAGAAGGTGGTGATCTGGACGTGCTCGAATCGGCGGACGCTCTGGATTTGTCTCGGTTGGAAGAAGCGATAAAGAAACTGTCGCTTCCGGACACCGTGGTGGGTTTCAAGATTCAAGATACCGAGCGGGCCGAGTCTCAGTTGATGCGTCTGAAAGCGGAATTGCCCAAGCTGCTGGCTGATCACCCGGACTGGCTCGAGCGCATCCGGCTGGAAAAGATCGGACGCGGGCAGTTCCTGACCATTACCGCGAACGGGTCCGATATTCCTTGGGACGAATTAACAGCGGATGGCGACGAGGAGAATCTCGAAAAAGGAAAGCGGATTAGAGACATTGTCACCAAGAAATCGCTCACCGTTTCACTCGGGATCCTTGACGGCTATGTCCTGTTTTCCTTTGGCGATACGAATGAACATTTGGAACGATTTGGCGAGGGCGAGTCGCTGCTTGATCGGCCCGAATTGGATCGATTGCGGCAGCACTCGGGACGAGAGTTGATTTCAGTCGCCTATATCTCCGACGATCTGGCAAAAAGCAGCTACTCGACGCAAGGCTATTTTGATCAGATTGCCATTTACGGTCGCGCGTTCATGCAAGGGCTTGAGTTGGACGAAATGATGCAAGGCCAGATTGGCCGCGACTTGGACGAATTGGCCGCCGACCTCAAGACCTTGTCTCCGAAGCCGGGCGGTTTTCTCGGATTTACCTTTTTCACGGATCGTGGGTTCGAAGGGTACCAACAGAATTGGTCCGAAAATCTTTATTCGGATGGCGGTGAGCCCCTGGCGCTGCTGGATCATCTGGGCGGCGATCCGCTGTTTTTTGCGGCGGGTCGGTCGAAGTATCGGCCGCAAGACTACGCAATGCTGGTCAAGTGGCTTAAGAGGGCGGACGGCTATGTCCAGGAATTCGCCTTGCAGCAGTTGGACGAAGACGGAATCAAGCAGGCCGAGGCGCTGCGGGCAGCCACGACGCCGGTGCTGGAGCAAATTGACCAAGCCATCTCTCAGATGCTGCTGCCCGCATTCCGCGACGGCCAGTCCGCGTTTGTGCTGGACGCGAAACTGAAGTCGGAACAATGGCATGTCGCCCAGCCGCCGTCCGCCAAGCCGCTGCCGATGTTGGAATTAGCGTTGGTGTACGGCGTCAGCGATGCCGAACTCTTGAAGCAAGGCATTGGCCAAATTGTCGATGTAGTCAATAAGATTGCCGCGAGCATGCACGAGGCCAATCCGGAAGAAATCGCCGCGTTTCAAGTGCCGTCGCCGGCGCATGACGAAACCGACTCGGCGGAATTCTTCCATTACCCATACCTCGAAGCGCTGGGCGTTGATCGGAAGATCGTGCCGACGGCCGGTTTGTCTAAGCATGTACTCGCACTGGCCCTCAGCCGCGAACACACGGAACGCCTCCTAGGCAAGCAGCCGCTCCAGACCGAGACCGATGGAATTCTCGCTCAATATGCCGGCAAGCCGCTGGCATCCGCAGCCCGCTTCAATTGCGCGGGACTGATCGACGCCGTGATGCCGTGGGTCGAGTACGGAATTGATCAACTGCCGACCGACGTGCCGATCGAAGCGTTGGACGACGTCGAAGGAGACGCCGCCGAGCCCGGAGCTGAAGAGGGCGAAGCAAAACAGGTCGACCCGGTACTGCAGCCAGAAGACCTCAAACGTCAATTTGCCCGGATGATGGAAATGATCAAGTGTTTTCGCGGTTCTTCCAGCGTGACATTCGTGGAAGGCAAGTCGCTCGTGACGCACTACGAATGGCACTTCGAAGATTTGACGGAATGACGCCGTGTTGCTTGTTGCCATGGCTGATTAGTGGGATCTTGAGTAAATCATTCTCGCCCAGAGTGAACTACGCAGCTTTCCCTTTGCTTGGCATTTTCAAATTGAACAAGCCGAAGATTTCATCTTGCGAGAGCCCCGCGCTGGCCGGCGCGGCGGTGTTCGAGAAGATCGAGTCGAACAGTTCGCGTTTTTCTTCTAGTACCTGGTTGATCCGCTCTTCGATCGTTCCCGAGACCAGCATCCGCGTGACCGTGACCGGGCCAGTAACGCCGATGCGGTGCGCACGGTTGATGGCCTGATCTTCCACCGCCGGATTCCACCACCGATCGAACAGAAAGACGTATTCGCAAAATTGCAGATTCAAGCCGACGCTGCCCGCGCCGTAGCTCATCAACAGCACATGGCTCGATGGATCCTCCTTGAACTGCTGCAGGATCGGATCGCGGCGCTTGGATGGGATCTGTCCGTGATACTCCAGCGGGTTGAAACGGGCAAGCGGTCCGCGTATGTGGTGCAATGTGCGGACCCACTGGCTAAAAACGATTGCCTTCTTGCCGCTGGCCGCGACTTCTTCCAAGTCGGCCTCCAGCCGTTCCAGCTTGCAACTTGCGCCGCTGGCGGGATCAAAATTGCAAATCTGCTTCAGCCGCAAAACGAGTTCAAAAACATGTTGGATCGTGATGCCTTCGCCCATGCTATTCAGTTGCAGGATGCCATCGTCTTCCGCTTTGCTGTAAGTTTCCTGCTGCTCGGGCGTGAGTGCCAAATCGGCGTCGCGAAACAACTTAGGGGGCATGTCGTTCAGCACTAGGTCTTTCGTCCGTC
Organism: Planctomycetota bacterium; assembly: GCA_029259935.1. The sequence continues at coordinate 5,772 of JAJDEH010000116.1, read as the reverse complement.
GCAGGATGTGGTCCTGGACGTTGCGGGCAATCGTCCGTGGAGCCATCCCGTTGGAGAGAAAACCGGGAGAAAGAAACTCGAAGATGCCCACCAAGTCGTCGGTGCTATTTTCGATCGGGGTGCCGGTCAGCGCCCAACTGCGAGTGCGGCTCACCGAGCGCGCGACTTGGCTGGTGGTGCTGGAACGGTTCTTGATGCGTTGGGCTTCGTCGAGCAACACCAGGTCGAAATGCAATTGCGGGTCGAGCAGCAGTTCCTGGTCACGCATCAGCAGTTCGTAATTGGCGATCTTGACCGGGGCCAGCGGCTCCCGCCATTGCCATTGCCGCCGGTCCTTGTCGCCTTCGATGATGGCCAGCGGAATTTCGGGTGCCCACAAGCGGAACTCGCGCTGCCAGTTGGTCACCAGCGGCTTGGGACAGATTAACAATACTGAACGAACCTCGCGGGCGTAGAGCAACAGGCGGATCGTCGAGATCGCTTGCATGGTCTTACCCAGCCCCATTTCGTCGGCTAGCACTGCCGAATGGCGCGGATAAAGAAATGCGATGCCCTCGAACTGATACGGAAACGGCTCGAAAGGAAACTCAAGGCAAGCTGTCGAGACAATGGATTCCAGCGACGGCTGTAAAACGTAATACAGGCGGTCTTGCAGCTTGATCGTATCGGAAGGAGGCTTGATGCGCGTCGAGCGATGGGACTTCGGTCGCTTGACACTCGTCGCGGGCTTCGCCGGTCCTTGGCTTCCTTTCGCCATGATCTGGCCCCACTCAGGGGCTTCCGGAAACGCGAAGCTGAGCGTTTTGATCATCGGCGGTCGAATGTTGACCGAGAGCACGCGTGGCCGGTCTATTTGCGTCGGCTGGCTGACAACATCCACTCGAGGCGGACGAGCCAACGCGGTCTGCCAACCCGTGGCGAAGGTTGTCACGGGGATGTTAATATCGGTTTCCGACGTTTCCATGTCGCTGACGCTTGCTAGTGAATTAACCGTTCGCCTTATCCCAGGGCTTCTTCGATTGCTTCCTTGATGCGGTCGAACGGTTCCGCCAGGTCAAGCGAACCTTCATCTTCTTGAAGCTGCTGTTCAACCACTTGTTGATCTTGTCGCGCGGTGGACGCGACGGCCAGCGCGTGGCCTCGGACGGAAAATCGCGACAACCGGTTGAAGTGCGGATCAGCCATTTCTTGCTGATCATCGACCCTGTGACGACTTTCGGTGTCGGTGGCGGAATCCGTCAACAAAACGACCGGCATCGAAACCAAATCACGAACGCACATCACATCGACCAAGTTCGTGCATACAAAACGCGGCTTTGTTTTCGCTTTTTCGATCAACGTGCGGGCAATCTGCTCGCCACAAAGATAGGAATTCAGCGATGCTCCATATAGAATCTCTTGGGCCCGGTTAGCCTTCACGGGTGCCGTGCAGTGAAATTCAAGCGGCCGGCCCGCTGAGTTCAAAAGCAGGTATCCACCCAGCACTCCCTGATCGCTCTTTTCGATAATGGTCAGGAAACCGATGGCGTCGGAGGATTGGGAACCGCTAGCAGTCATCTTGGGAAGATCGTCGGGTTAGTGGTCGTTGCCTGGGCGGGTTTGCGCGGAGGTAGGAATCCTTGCAAGAGAATCAATCGGGCAGCTTACGCTTGCGACTTTAGGCTGCCTGATGGGATCGGAACTCCGCTGTCTTGCGGTTTACCGCCAACGCATGCTGAAGCGGTCGCTAAGCCTGTCGTGGCTTTGTGTTAGTTACACGGCATGCACTGCTGGCGCGATGGATGCATGAGGCCGCGGAGGAGTTTGCGGGTTGGAAAAGAATCGTCGAAGCCAGCAAGATGATCGGGTTAACCAAACCGCCACGGTAAGGGATTGGCTGTCATTTATGTGGATCAGGCGCTTCCGCGAAGTTGAGCGGCGCCGACACTCGACAACGCTGTCACGTCATGCTTATACTAAACTTGCGAACTCTGACAACCAACAACAGGAGCATGGCAGCATGACCCATAAGCCCCAGCAATTCTCACCCATCTTTCACGTTGACGTATCGGCGGATGGTCCGGTGGGCGATCCCAACGGGAATCAAGATGTTGGCGGCGAGGTGGTGACTCTGCTGCGGGAATTGGTCGAAGGACAAGATCGGCAAAACCACTTGATGGAAGAACTGGTCGAACAATTGGGCGCCAGTCAGCGACAACGTCAACAAGAGTTGGGCGCTTGGAAGAAGGCGAATCCGAAATTGGCCAAGGGATGCCGGAAAGCCGCCGAGTCGTTGACGCAAGTGCAGACGGAATTTCTTCAAGGACTGATCGACGAAGTGAATGATTCTTCCGACAGCTTGATCGACAGCGACTTTATGTTGAACGAGTTCGTCGATCGCTTTGGCCCCCGGCTGGCACATCTCAACGGTGTCTTGCAAGTTCTTTCGCAACTGAGCAGCGTGGCCAGTCCCACCGGCCAAACGCCGCGCGACGCGGGCTAAAGGCGGGGTCTCGCACCTTGCCGCCGCTGCGGTTCAGCTCATCCAGGCAACAACATCAGCAAATCGGTGGAGCTGCCTACCATGCTTGTCGACCTAGTTAAGACCACGACTTCCGATGGGCTGAAGTTGGACGGCGCGCTGCTGGCCGCGGCTGACGAGCGTTTGCCGAGTCGAGTCGATGCACTGGTTTGCTTGCACGGAGTGGGCGGCGCGTTCTATGGCGGTTCCCTGTTCTCCAGTCTTACGCCCAAGCTCGTGGCCAGCGGCATCAGTGTCGTGTGGGCGAATACGCGTGGCCACGATGCGGTGCATGTCGCCGCCGTCAACAGTATTCCCCGCCGCTTCGGCGCGGCTTATGAATCGGTGGACGAGTGCCGTTATGACCTTCGCGCGTGGGTCGACTTTTTGGTGCAGCGCGGCCACCGGCGGATTGGCTTGTTGGGCCACAGCTTGGGAGCCATCAAGGCGGTTTATTGCCAAGCACACGAACCTCACGACGCCGTGCAAGCGGTGATCGCCCTCTCGCCGCCGCGGCTATCCGCGTCGTGTTTCAATCACAGCGAGCGCAGCTCGCAGTTTTTCGAGTCGTTGGCCACCGCCGAACAACATGTAAAAAACGGCCAAGGCGACACGCTGATGGAGGCCAAATTCCCGTTTCCGATCTTGATCACAGCCAGTGGCTATGTCGACAAATACGGCCGCGATGAACGTTACAACATCGTGCGCTGCGTCGAGCAAGTCTCTTGTCCCATGCTGTTTACTTATGGCGAACGCGAGCTGGAAACGGGAGGAGTCGCCTTCGCGGGAGTTCCGGAAGCGCTCGAAGAGCGGCGAGCCACCAAAAGATCGGATTGGACGATTCTGACGATCGCCGGCGCGGATCACTCCTATGCCGGTACCTATGACCGTCTCGGATCGGCGATTGACTCTTGGTTGCGAACTAATTCCGACGACAAGTCGTAGCAAGCCCGCAAACCCGGGCCCGCGCTCGTCCCACCGTGCTGGACCTTTCCCCGAACCGTCCAGATCGGATAAAATGGCACGCGTCTAAAACTTTTGTTGCGAAACGAAAAGATAGGACGACGATGATAGATGACATGCCCAAGAGCAATTTCTTTGTCTCTGATCTGCACATGTTTTCGCGCCGGTCGCAATCGACGCATTATGAAGATCATATTCTTGCGGCTGCCTCGCGGGCGGATACGTTTGTATTGGGCGGCGACATCTTTGACTTTCGCTGGTCGACGCTTGCTTCGCTAGATCACACCATTGAGGCGGCCGTGGATTGGCTGCGGCAACTGGCCGCGCACAACGGCGGATGCGGATTTCATTTTGTTCTAGGCAATCACGACTGGAATGAACGCTTTATCGCCCGGCTGAAGGATCTGTGCGGAGAGACGGAAAATCTCTCCTGGCATCCCTACTATATCCGGCTGGGGCAAAGCCTGTTTCTGCATGGCGACGTGGCCAATCGCCGGACCAAGCAACATCAGTTGAAACAGATCCGCGACCGCCAGAGCGAAGGCGGTCACGAGAGACTGCCCGAGTATCGGCACCAGCTATACGACGCGATCGTCAGCCTGCGGCTGCACAAGTTCTTCGGCAATTGCGTGAATCGTCCGCGACGAGTGGCGAGGCGCATCATGGTTTACCTGGATGACATTGGCCACGGTCCGGAAAGTGGCGTGCGAAACGTCTACTTCGGCCACACGCATGCCCAAATGTCGGCGTTCGAATACGGGGGACTGCGGTTCCACAACGGCGGCGCGCCGATCAAGGGCTTGGACTTTCGCATTGTCGAAATCGAGCTTTGATTCAGAGGTAAGAAGAAAACCGTGAGCGGCCGCGTGCGAGCCACTCTATTTCAAATTCTTGACCAAGCACCTTTCCAAGGTCATGCCAGACGATTCGGAAGCCAAGGCGGATTGCTACGCCGAGCACGAACGTGCCGGGATGGTTCGCTTTCAACAGTTCAAGGCTTGGCTGCTCCATCCGCTGTTGGTCGCGCTGGCTCGTTACCACGTTACGGGCGATCATATTTCCGTGCTGTCGACCGTGATCGGATTGGCGTTTTGTCCGCTTTACTTTTGGTCGCCCGCGGCCGCGTTCGGCTGCTTGCTGGGCCATCTGTTGCTGGACGGCTTGGACGGCCCGCTGGCTCGATTTCGCAATATCGCTTCGCGTCGCGGATCGTTCACGGACACGATGGGGGATCAGACCGTGGTGACGGCGACCACCATCACTTGGATGTACACACAAGCTCATCCCGCGCTCGGATTACCGGGGATCGAATTGGTCGCGGGCGGCACCTACATTTTTCTGTACACGATCGTGGTTGCGTTCGCGATGATTCGCAATGCGATGAGCATTCCTTACGGCTGGGTGCTGCGTCCGAGAAATTTCGTCTATGGCTGGCTCTTTCTGGAGGCGTTTCTTTTCACCTGGCCGCCGCTTGGCTTTTTGGCCGGATCGGCCGATTACTTTGTCTGGTTTTGCAACGTGGTGCTGGCCATCAAACTTGTGACCGGGTTCGTCCAAATTCGCAACCGGCTGTAAGTTGTCTTTCCGCGCATCCAGCGTTGTGTTCGCCGCTTGTCGTCACAAGTCCAAACCGTGATTGATGTTTCAACCAGAGTTGTCGGATTCGTGATTATTTGCGGAAAATTCGTGACAGATTGCCATGAATCCTGGCGGCTTTGGCCGCCCATCGTCTTGGGCCGCGGCGGTTGTCTTCGGCCGCTTTCTAGGGTATCGTCAGGGATCACCCCAGGCACAGCACCACCCGATTTCCCACCTGCTGGCCGCAGTAGTTTTGAAATGCGTTTATGAGGCATTCGAATGAGTTCCACAGAATCCGCCGTTGATGTCGACGCCCTCGTTGGCGAGGCGAAGAAAAAACTAGACGCTCACGCGTATGAAATCGTCCAATGGCATTTCCACGAGTCGACCGGCTGCCCGTTCTGGCTGCAAAAGAAGGCCGAGTTGAACTTCGATCCGCTCAAGGACGTCAAGGGTTTTGACGACATCAAGAAGTTCCCGTCGTTTGAAGATGATTGGCTCCGCGGCGGACCGATCAACCGCTGGGTCCCCAAGGGGCTGGCCGACAAGCCGGTGTACGTGTTCGAGACCGGCGGAACGACCGGCGTTCCCAAAAGCCGGATGGTCATCGAGGACCATTGGAAGGACTACGAACTGTTCAGCGAGACGTTGCCGGACGAATATTTTCCCAAGGGTGCCAACTGGTTGATGCTCGGTCCTTCGGGTCCACGACGGCTGCGGCTGGCGGTTGA
>JAJDEH010000115.1 GCA_029259935.1 Planctomycetota bacterium | reverse complement strand
ACTCCCCCTTGAAAAAGGGGGAGGACTGGAGGGCCTACGGGAAGTTTCGCGCCTGGCATTTAGAGATCGGTCAACCGTTAAGATCGATTGCCACCGGATCGCCCACGCCCGCGTCCTCGACGAGGGCTCGGCGGTCGGGATCGCGAGTCGATGTTTGCTTGGACTACGACTCCAATCGCATCCGACCAAGTTGGGATCTTACGATGCTTGTCTCCCGTCTCGTCGGATTGACGCGACCGGCGTGAAGTATTCCCTTGGTCGTCATCTGAATCATGGTCGTCCGCGTCATCATCATCATCGTCATCGTCATCCGACTCAACTTCCTCCGATTTGACGACAACCTCTTCTTTCTCTGGCTGCTCGGAACGATCTCCTTCTTCGGGCCGTTCGCCCGACCGGCGGCGACGACGGCGACGGCGGCCTCGCTTGGGAGGTTCATCTTCCGACGATTCATCTTTGGAAGCATCTTCCTCGCCGGCTGCTTCCTCCTCGGCATCGTCGTCGGCCGTCTCGCGAGCGGCGTCGAACATATCGGTCTCCGGCTCGCTTGGTCGAGCCTCTCTCACGGCCTCAACCGGGGCGGAAACGAGGCTTTGCGGTTGGTCCCACATGGCCAGTGGATCAAACTCAATCGGTTCGCTGGCATCGGTTCCCGCGTCGGCGTCCGGGTTATCATCGGGCTCGCCAAAGAGCGTCAGTTCGGGACCCTTGTCGGGCTGCTCGCCGGATCGGTCTTCGTCGAACAGTGCCGGTTCTTTCGCGGGGTCAATTTCCTCCACTTCCTCGACTTCCAGTTCTTCTTCTTGAGCGGGCTCTTCGAGCAGTTCCGGCGGAACTTCAAGACCCAATTCTCCCACCAAATTCCCCCAGTGACTTGGAGTTGGGGCTGGCTCGCGACGCGGAGGTTTCTTGGCGGCGGCTTTTGGAAGCGGTTGCGACGTGTTGGGTTCAGTGGGCATGGACGATTGCCCTGCTTCCGCGTCGCTTTGCGATTCGTTCGTCGTCGGTGGAGGCACCTCGGCACCCACTTCGCCCGCCAATAGATTCCAATGATCCACATTTCCGGAATCGTCGACGTGACCTTCGGAATCTTCTACATTATTTTCCGCATCGTCCGCGTTGTTTTCGGCATCATTCATAAGTGGGTGAATTTCTTTCGTATGACTGATTTATGGAATTGCACGATTGCGACATGAGGCTGCGGAATTGGCCTTGGATCTCAAGGTTCCTAGAATATAGCCGGTTCCGGCAATGCTGTGAAGTCGTTTCGGCGCTTGAGGTTAGGGTAAGTCGCTGGCCGGGGCCAAATTGACTTGAACGGGATAGTGCTTTGTCACAGCTTAATGGTAGGGCGCCTCGGGCATCTTGCCCGTGTTCGTAGCGTCCACTGGCGAGACGCCAGTGGCACCCCTGACGAACTCAACTAACCCTAATTCTTAGCTGTGACAACGCACTAGGCTTCAACGATCTCAGTTTTGGTCGACTCGATAAACGACAGGACATCGTTCCTTTCGGCGCTGCCAAGCTCAAAATGATCCAGCGTTTCATTGACGTGGCCGATAAACCGCTGCCAATCCGTTTCGCTAATGCGCATGCCGGCGTGAGTTGGCTTCATGTCGCGGCCCGTGTAGTACATCGGTCCGCCCGCGTTATGCGAGAGAAAGTCGATCAGCAATTGCTTTTCCCGTTCGACTCCGTCCGTTCCGCGATGGAGCCAAAAACGGCCCAAAGTTTCGTCGTTGATCAAACGCGGCAGCAGATTGTTGGCGACCGCCGAGATGGCATCGTAACCACCCAGGCGTTCGTAGAGCGACGATCCGGAGTTTGACATGGTTACCTTCCTTGTTGAATGTTTTTTTGGAGCTTGACGAGGTGAGATGGGGCGAGCGATCAATCCAGGGTCTTGATCCGAATCCTTCGATAAGATGCTTCGGCCGGCGCGCCGCTGTGAATTTGCAGGCCGATGATTCCGTCGCCGGCGATTTTGGGATCTTTTTCAGTGTAGTCGACCGTTTGGTATTCGTTGACCCAAATCTGAATCCGTTTGCCCTGACAGCGAATCACCAAGTCATTCCAATCCTTGGGCTTGAGTACTTCGGCGAGTTGTTTGTCGTCGGCTTCGGCCAGAAATTTTCTACGTCGTGATTCATCATACAGCCAACCCCATATCGGCCGTTCTCTCATCACGCCCATGTCGCACTGAAATCCGATCACTTCATGATGGTTGGGGATGCGGCTGCTGCGGAACTGAATGCCGGCGTTCGTGCCTTCGCCTAACAGCTTGGCCTGCAGTCGCAACTCGAAGTCGCCGTATTCTTTTTTCGTACATAAAAACTCGTTTTGAGGAATTCGCTTCTCAAGGGAACCGCCGACGATGGCTCCTGCTTCGACGCGAAACATGTCCAAATTTCCTTCCCAGCCATCCAGCGACTCGCCGTCGAAGAGCGACACAAATCCGTTCTCGCTCTGATCGGCCGCGTACGAATTGGTGGTCGTTACCGCCAGCAGAGTCGCCAGCGCGATCATTCGGCCGCAGCCTGGGAAACGCTTTCCACGTGGGATTCGGGTCATGGGAGAGTCTCCTAAAATCGATGCCGGCCAGAATGTTTTGATGCAGTGTGAGCATAATCCATCGGACGATCCGTTGCCAGGTTCGGCGGTGTGCGGCAGAAATTATTGGCGAGCATAACAACTGCTCTAATGAAGACTTATGTCGCATCCTAACCGCGTCCATTGGTCCGCCGTTTTGAAAGCCGCGAAAACGGCGGCAGCATGTAGCTGCGGGTGCCAGCCCGCAGATTGATTTTCGCGGCTCGCTTCTTTACGACTATCCGCCGGCTCACGCCAGCAGCTATATGCTGTCGCCGTTTTCATGGCTTTTCCTCACGTTGCGGATGTCCATCACGAGCTCGCCAGAAAAAGTTGCCGCACACGTTCGGCGAGATCTGTTGCCAGTTTCGCCAAGAAAGGATAATGTTGCTTCGTATCAAAAACCCGCTCAAGGATGGAACGATGATTGATTTTAAATCACAAGTACTGGATGACGACGTTTTGTTGGTTCAATTGTCGGGCAAGCTCGACTCGGCGGCGGCCGACGACTTTTTTTCCCGCATCGACGAGAAGATGCAAGAAGGTTACCAGCGGATGATCATCGATCTTCAGGATCTGGAGTTCGTCTCCAGCTTGGGATTGGGAATGATTGTCCGCACGCACTCGCGGATGAAAAAGCAGGGAGGCAACGTCAAGCTGGCCCGCATTGAAGGAGCCGTGGCTGACATCTTTCGTGTCGTTGGCTTCGATCAGATCTTGCGAATTTACCCCACGGTGGAAGAAGCGCAAGTGTCTTTCGGCGAGGACGCGGCAGCAGCCTAAGCGGATCTTGACGCCGTTTCGAATGTGACGCATCAGCTTGATGGCGGCTGAAGTTGCTGGCGGACTTCCGGCGGCGCGCTGAGGCCAGCCTTGGCCAGCGCGGCGAAATAATCTTCCGGACGGTTGAGATTCGCCAGCGTATCCAGTTGTGGGTCCGCGGCACGCAATTCGTCGACTGGAACGCGGTGAGTGCTGACTTGGTCGTACAAAAACACGGGCCGCATGCGGTTCTCGTTTAACAACCCTTCGATCGCGGCCACGACATTGGTGCGATAAACGGCGGCCAAGGGGTGATGAAAGCGATCTTCCACGGGGACCGCGACTTGCGCGTCGCCAAGCAGATCAATCATCTGGCGGACAAACGCGGGCACCAGCAGCGGCACATCACAACTGGTGATATAAGCAGCTTCGGCGTGCGGCCCGATTGCCGATAGCCCGGCGTGAATCCCTTCCAACGGCCCGCGCCCTTCCCGCTGATCACGGGCCACGATCACGTCGTCGGCCAAGTCGGGCAGTGGTTGTTGTGGCGCGGCGACGACCACTAGCGGCTGGACGACTTCGCCCAGCAGTCGCAACACACGCTCGAGCATCAGTTCCGGCCCGAACGGCAGTGTCGCCTTCGGCAGCCCCATCCGCTGGCTGTTTCCGCCGCAAAGTACAATTCCGCCAACTCGCATAATGAATGATTGCTCGCCGCGCCGTATGTCAACAATGTGCCTGATCGTTTATACTCGCCGTTGCTAAACAATCCTACCCCGACGCACCTCTGCCTTCTCCTTCCATGTCATTGAAACTTCGTTATCGCGGCGAGACCACGGTGCCCGTGGAAGTCGAGGGAATAACTCCGGATGCCGTGCGCGACAAGAGCGTTGCCGAGATCGAGAAACTGGAGATCTTTCACGGCAACAAGAAGACCGCGCTCGCCGAGTTCTTCGACGTCTCCGGCGATGCCGCGGACGGTCGCATGGACTGGGAGGGCGACTTGTCGGGTGTACATTGGATTGGTGCCAAAATGACCGGAGGCACGATCCACATTTCCGGAAACGCCGGCCGCCATTTAGGAAGTGACATGCGGGGCGGCGAGATTCACGTGACTGGCGACGCAGGTGATTGGGTCGGCGGCGAAATGCACAAAGGACTGATTCATGTGCGTGGCCGCGCGGGCCATTTGATTGGAGCCGCTTATCGGGGCAGCGCGGTGGGGATGACCGGTGGTACGATCTTGATCGGCGGCGACGTGGGCAACGAAATCGGGCACACCATGCGCCGCGGACTGCTGGCCGTGGGAGGCAACACCGGAGACTTGGCCGGCTTCAATATGCTGGCGGGGAGCATTCTGATATTCGGCGAAACCGGCATTCGCCATGGCGCGGGAATGCGCCGTGGAACCATCGTTTTTTTGCACCAGAACCGGCCGCCGCTTCTGCCGACCTTTCGTAAAGCCTGCCGCTTTCGTCCCTTGGCCATGCAGGTGGTGTTTCGCTATCTCAAGCAGCACGACTTTCAGGTGCCCGACGAAGTCCTTCAGGGCCAGTTCGATCTCTACAACGGCGACTTGATCGAAGGCGGCCGCGGCGAGTTATTGCTGCTGGCTTCGTAGTGCCGCTGCTGTCTGTTCTGGCGACTTCAGTTGCGGTGGAAAGTCACTCCGGTCGAACCCATTTCTCGACGCGGTCATCGCGATAGTGGCACTTGCTGGGGTCGAATTCGGTTAGCTTTTCCAGCAACAAGACGGGAACGGGCGACAACCCGTCGCGGCGAATTGCTTGTCTCCAGGAAACCGTGGGCGCATCGGTCGCCGGCTCCGCAACCGCTCCGGTCTTCGGCAGCAGGGCCAGTTCTAGCTTGACCAGTTTTTCCAGTAACGGTCGTGGCACCTGCGCCACCGTGCAAGCTCGATCGAACTCGTCCGCCGAAATGAGTTCCTTGAAAAATACCAACGCCTCTTGGACTTCGGGAAAGTCCAGCACCTGTTTCGCGGTGACGCCGCGGCCCGATCGAATCAGCTTCATGGCCTTGAGCAGCCGATCTCGCGCCTGATCGCTAACACCCGTCGGCCTGATTTTCACTGGATCGGGACGCGTCAGAACGCGTTGGTCGTGTTCCGGGTCAATCAGGTAGCTCATGGCGCGGAATTTGGATTCTTCCAAATCGTTGCGAGCCAAATTGATGAGACCAAGCATCGATCCGCGGCCCAGTTTTTCCGGGTCGAGATGGGCGGCGCAAAGGTACAGGCGAATGGCGACGGCACGAGCTTCTGGATCCTGACGTTTCTCGGCCAATTCTTCCGCATAACGGCGGTAGGCTTCCGGTTCGCTGAAGTCCAGCGACTCGAGACGCTTGGTGTCGACGCCGTACACAATGTCTTCGATCATGTTTAGCGGGATCGAACGTTTCCTGCGGACGCCGTCGTCGCGAACCTCGTCAATGAACACACTGGCCGCCGACTTCCGCTCCAGGAATCCCCTTATCGGCTCGTCGCGTCCCTTGATGAAGATGACCACCGCGTGGCACTCGCCCGCCATCGCCATCATGATGCAGGCCAACAGAGCGGCCAACGCCCATCGCGGTTTGAGAGAACACGGCTGATTGAGTTGTCGTCCGTTCATTTTCAAATTACCGACCATAGAGCATCCACAGTTTCAGAGAAGTCGCTTCGCCGTCCCAAAGTTGCACGAGCAAATCGCGAGCTTTGACATCGCGGTCGAGTAGTTCGTCGACCAACGTGGCGGCTGCCCCGGCCTGGGCGGCGCGGCGCCGCTTCATGTCGATGGCCAGCAGCCGCAAATAGACTCGTTGCAGTAATACCGCGCGACGGATGTCGTTGTCGCCCAGATAGTCAACAGCCCGTAGGCGGTGTGGCAAATCGAGCAGAAATCGTCCGTCACTTGTTTTGTTGTTCGCGCTGCCGCTTAGGCGGGCGCCGCCCGCGTCGATCAGTCGCCGCAACAGTTCGGCCACGGAACTCGTGGATTCAATATTGCCGGGCGGCATGCCTAACAAGCTGGCCCGCATCTTGTACAGCTCGTGAATCGCGGCGGCGGCCCGATCGTAAATCAGATCGGGATCGGATTTCGACGCGATCGGCGCGCTCTTCAAGTCCGTCAGTACGCTGCGCAACAACAGTTCACGCGAAGCATCACGCCACTCGTCTTCATCGAATTCCACTTTCCGCTGAAGAAGCGCGGTCAGCAATTTTTGCACCTGGAATTGCCGCAGGTCCGTTCCGGTCAACTGGTCGGCGATCGCCAATTTGATTTCGCGCCAGGGTGCCAGGTCCGGCACAATTTCCAGCAATCGTTCCTGTTCGCTGGTCGAACTGGGTCGCGTCCTTGCTTCCGATTTGACGGCCAAAAGATAAGTCGCGATCACCTGCGCCTGCTTGGCCTCAAGGGAATCCACCAGCGTGGCCAACCGGCTGAGTCCTCGCAGCGCGGACAGTCGATCGACGGACGCCAAATCTCTGAATCGTCTTAGGGAGTCGACATGTCCCCGCACTTTGTTGCGACGCATGGCCAGGATCATCGGGACGTCACCGCCCGGGCCCGACTCACGAAAAGGTCCGTCGTCGTCGCCCGACTTTTTCTTGGCCGCCTTGCCGGATAACTTCGGCGGGCCCTCTTCATTGAGTTTGTCGAAAATGGGAAGGCCCGATTCTTGCTGGGCGACGGCGCAGGCCAGCGTCGCTAGGTGCGCGACTTCGACAGTTTCATGCAGCAGCTTATAGGGGTTGCCGGGCGCGGGCGGACGATCGACCTTTCCCGCCATGGCCTTTTCCAGCAACTTCCAGCGATCGCTGGCCGTGCCTGTTGGGGCCGTTGTGGTGATTCCCAGCTTCTTGCGAATCGCGCCCGCGAACTGCTTCACATCCAGGGAAGGCTTCATGCCGTGAACGACCGAAAACTGGTCCATGAGGTAATTCCGCAGAGTGCGGTCGGTCGAATTCTCCAGGACTTCGACCAGCTTGATCGCGATCAGCGGATCGTCGGACTCGAGGCAATAGCGGATCACGCCGCTCTCCTGATACCGTCGCCAAAGCCGATTGTCGGTCAGCAGGATCACGTTAAGGTAGTTCGCGTCCAGCCGGTTGTGCTCTTCGGGCTCAACAAACTTGCTGACGCGTTTGCTGAGGCTGGCGTGCAATTCGGCCACGAGAAACGGATCGTCTTTGGAATGTGCGATGAGCTGCGCATAGTACATCCGCGTCAGTCCCGTGAGGCATTGCTTTCGCAAGATCAGTCGCTCGTGCTTTCGATCCACGGCGGTTCCCACGCGGCGGCTCAGGGCAATCTCCATGGCGTTCGCACGTCCATCAGGAATGCCGTCGACGTGAAGCGCGTCCACTGCCGCTTCGACGGCCCAGATACCCCTTTCGTATTCGGCGGCTGAACTGGGAATCTTGTCGTTGCGGGTAACGGCCAGATTCAACAGCGCATCGCTCAGTCGCCCAGCGGCTTCATCATCTGGTTCGACGGCGTAGGCTTGGCTGCACAGACGTGCCAACGCGGGTCTAAGCTTGCCAAGACTGCTCCATTCATTCTTAGCCAGTTCCACGACGTTTTCGTATCCTGCTCCGCGCGCGCTGGTGTCCTTTGCCGCAATTTGCCGGTACAGGGACTGGACGGTAGGCCGATTAACCATTTGGACGGCCGCCCGCTTGAGTTCATCGGTCCACCAATCGGGAATGATAAGCGGTTCGACCTTCTCACTAGGCGGAAGGGTTGGATCATTGCCCGTTCCCTCCACGTCCGCGCCGGCAGTGGCGTCGGGATCGCTGTGATCGCGAAACAAGACCACACCCGCGAACACCAGCAGCAGGGCAACTAAAATTACGGCCGCCAGGGTAATGAAAACGAGAGAAGTGTTCTGTTCTTTTTCCTGCCGCCGTCGATTGGCGTCGGTAAAGTCGCGAATGAGCGCGTCGACTTGCTCGACTTTCAACCCCCAGCCAACTCCGGCGGCCCGCAATCGAGTGATGGTGCGGTCATCCAGCCATTCGGCTTCGCCCACCTTCTTTTCAATCATCTCGGTCACGAACCGCTCGGCTTCCGACAGCGAGATTCGATGCAGGTCCAACGATTGGGCAACGTCGTCGATTACCTCACGGGCCTCGGCTTCGGAAAGGCCATACTTGTTCTGCCCTTTGTCTAGCGCCCGTGATTCCATTTCGACATTGAGAATGCCTTGCGGTGATTTCTTGAATCGCCGTCGCACATAAACGGCGAATGCCTTCTGCCAGCGGCTGCGTTCTTTTTTTGCGACCGGCGGAGCACCCTGCAGCATGTGAAGGCCCTGGTCGAACAACTCGCTGGGCAGCTTCATGTCCCGGGCGACCGATTCCAGCAAGATACGGCTACGGGCGTTGATGCCGCGTTCCTTGGCGATGATCGGCGCGGCTTTGTGCAGAAAGGACTCAAGCCGCGAATCACCCGAGTCGGACGGTGCCGGGGGTGGCAGAGGCGGTTTCGCGGGCTTGCTCATAGGCCGGTTGATGGTCTGAAAATGGAGTGGTGGCTCGTGGAGTGGTGCCCCCCAAAAACACCCCAAGGCACAGGGGGAAAACACAAAAGACCCCCCCGCCAACACACGAGCGCGCG
>JAJDEH010000114.1 GCA_029259935.1 Planctomycetota bacterium | reverse complement strand
CCACGGCACCGCCAAGCCAGCTCGCATCGCAACAGCGACATGCCATCATGCGGAAAAGCCGATCAAAAAAAAAGGCTCATCCTGCTAAAAGAACTAGAAAGCCGAATCTTCGAAGCCAGTAGTTAAGCGGGCCATTGATTTTTTCTGGCGGGTGCCGCAATGCCCGCAAAAGCCGTGAAACGGCGAAAGCATGTAGCCGCCGGCGTGAGCCGGCGGATAGCCGGTCGTGGAGAACCGAGCCGCGATAGCGGCGACAGCACCAAGAACTGTGCAACAATCCCAGAACTGCTGTCGCCGCTTTCGCGGCTTGTTTAGAGGTTCTTCCCTCGACCCACGGGCTGACGCCCGTGGCTACATGCTGCCGCCGTTTCACGGCTTTCAAAACGGCGGACAAACGATTGCGGTTAAGTTGCGACATAAGTCTTCATGATGGCAATTGTTAATCTCGCCAGAAATTGTGCCGACGGGAGCAAACCCTGTCCCGCTTGTCTCGTGATTTGTGCTTGAATAGACTACCACATTCCAACCGTGGTCGCGTCTCAAGCTGGTTTCGACTCTCGGTTCGAGATCGCGCTGCGAAATCCTAGCCGACTTAACTGCCTCTACCCACCACAATCGCCGTGTCACTTTCCGAGTTCGCCTACCAAAAGTGCATTTCGCCCGATTGCGGCGAGACCTATGATGCGGGCGAGTCCTTGGTGGCGTGCAAGAAGTGCGGCGATCTTTTAGACGTGGCTTACGAATGGGATCGTGCTCAGCCGCCGACCTCGTGGGCAGACATCGAAAAACTGTGGTCCCAACGGCACGATCCGTTGCGGTTCAGCGGTGTCTGGCGGTTCCGCGAATTGCTGCCGTTCGCCAAGCCTGAATCGATCGTTACCGTCGGTGAAGGGCAGACACTGCTTCAGCAGGCCGACAGCGTCGGACGCTATGTGGGGCTCAACGCGGGCCGCCTCCACTTGCAGTACGAAGGGATGAACCCGTCGGGCAGCTTCAAGGACAACGGCATGACGGCCGCCTTCACACATGCCCGCGCGATCGGTGCCAAGCGGGCAGCCTGCGCTTCGACGGGGAACACCAGCGCGTCGCTGGCCATGTACTGTTCGGTCACGCGATTGATGAAGGCCGTGATCTTCATCGGCACGGGTAAGATTTCTTATGGAAAATTATCCCAGGCGCTCGACTACGGCGCGTTGACGGTGCAGATCGCCGGCGACTTCGACGACGCCATGGCGCGAGTCAAGGAAGTTTGCCGCGACCTTAATATTTATCTGGTCAACAGCGTGAACCCATTCCGGCTGGAAGGCCAAAAATCGATCATGTTCCGCGTGCTGGAGTCGTTACGGTGGGAAGTGCCCGACTGGATCGTGGTGCCCGGCGGCAATCTCGGCAACTCCAGTGCCTTCGGCAAAGCTTTCATGGAACTTAAGCAACTCGGGCTGATCGATCGCATCCCGCGTTTGGCCGTGATCAACGCCACCGGCGCGGATACGCTGTTCGAGCTGTACGAGAACCGCAACATGCGTTGGAACGAAGGCCGCGGCGACATGTGCATCGCTTGCAACTACTACAACGAACTGGACGCCAACAATCAAAAGGCTTCGACCATCGCCAGCGCGATCGAAATTAATCGCCCCGTGAATCTCAAGAAGTGCCTGCGGGCGCTTGAAGTTTGCGATGGCGTTGTCCGCGAAGTAACCGACCAAGACATCCTCGACGCCAAAGCTCAAGTCGGTGCCGGCGGCATGGGTTGCGAGCCGGCCAGCGCTGCCAGTGTCGCCGGAGCGAAGCTGTTGCACGACGAAGGCGTCATTAGCGCGGACGAGCGAGTGGTTTGCATCCTCACGGGTCATTTGCTCAAGGATCCGACCGCCACCGTCGCGTATCACACCACCGACCAAGAACAATTCAATAAGGTGCTAGGAAGCCGCGGAGTGCGGCGAGCTTCGTTTGCCAACCGTGCCGTGGCGGTTCCCAACGAGCTAGAAGAAATCATTCGAGCGATTCAGTTGTACTCGTAGGAGATCGTTTCAGTGTACAGCCGTGAAACGGCGGCAGCATGTAGCCATGGGCGTGAGCCCATGGTTTTAGGTTGGAAACGTACCCAAGCCGCGAACGCGGCGACAGTACATACGGAGTTGCTGTCGCCGAGTTCGCGGCTTTCGTTAACACGGTTCGCATTCCGCGGGCTTACGCCCGCGGCTACATGCTGCCGCCGCTTTCGCGGCTATTCCCTCCATCATCCGAACTGCCGGAAAGCCTGCTCATGCCGAGCCCATCGATTGGACGGTTGCGGAACGCTGTCCTACTGTGGTCTGGCGGATGCTCAAACGAAGTGTGTCCCACAAGCCCACGTTGTACGGGCAGGTCGCGGCCGATAAACAACCAATTTGATTGGAGTCCATCCACGCATGACAACTAAAGTCGCCATCAACGGAGCCGCCGGCAGAATGGGCAAGCGGCTGGTCGCATTGGGCAGCGAAGATCCTGATCTGCAATTAGTCGCCGCTTTGGATTGGTCCGAGCATCCCGACCAAGGCAAAGATGCCGGAACCGTCGCGGGGGTAAAGCCGACCGGATTTCCGATTTCAAGCGAACTTACCGAGCAGGTCGATTCGGTCATCGACTTTTCGGTTCCGGCTGGTGCCGAGTCGATTACGCGCATGTGTTTGGAGCGAAAACTACCGCTCGTTTTGGCCACGACCGGTTTAAGCGACGCACAAAAGGAGCTTGTCCGAGACGCCGCCAGGACGATTCCCATCGTGTGCGCCCCCAACATGAGCATGGCGGTGAACCTGACCATGAAGCTCGCGGAAATAGCCGCCACGACGCTCAAGGATGCGCCGTCGGGCGCGGACGTCGAAATCATCGAACGACATCATCGCTACAAAGAAGACGCGCCCAGTGGGACGGCGTTGCGATTCGGCGAAATCATCGCGGACGTGATGGGGCAATCAACGCACTCTCACGGCCGGCAAGGAATTACGGGGCAGCGGTCCCAAGACGAAATCGGCTACCACGCTCTGCGCGTCGGCGACAACCCGGGCGAACACACGATCGTGTTTGGCTTGTTGGGCGAGACGATTGAACTCACCGTACGGGCCACGAACCGCGACAGCTACGCCCTGGGCGCATTGGCCGCCGGCAAGTTCGTCGCGCGGCAAGAGCCGGGAATGTACAATATGTACGACGTCCTCAATCTCTAGCGACGCAATGGAAATTACTTAGGCGCTGATCCCATGGCCAAATGCGACGAAGGTTATCTCTGCGAAGTGTGCGGCGAGGATGTCGAGGAGATCACCGACAGCGACCTATACTTGCGATTCATAATCGGGATGATCGATCCCGAGATCTTGCACACAACCAAGGAACGGCACGTGCGTTGCAATCCTTCACTGGCGCAATTCGTGGTGGACGACGGCTTTCCCGCGCTGACGGTCGAGGGACCATTTGACAAGCGGCAACTCGATGCCGACTTCGTTCGTCAGCGCGAACTATTGGTCACGCGCGGTTGGAAGCGGCTAAAGGAAATCGCCGGTCAAGATTTGCAGATCCTCGAATACCCGCTGCCCGAAGTGCGCGCGGAACTACAACGCCAAGCGGGCGGCTAGTACTCAACTTGGCCCGGCCCAGCCCTGGAATCAACCACGGAATCAACCACGGTGGCGGGCGAGCGCCGAGCGGCAGTAGGAATGAAGCCCGAGGTCGACGAGTTCCTGTTCAACGGTGTCCAAATCCGCGTTTTCGAGCGTCTGCCGGACCTCACCGAGCAGCAGGTCCGCGAAGCGCTGTCGAGCTCGCTGCAATGTTTTGCGAATCCCGGCGTCCGTGTAGGGCTTCTCGGGATGGAGTTGCTCGGTCAGGTCGGCCGCCATCTCGGTTGAATTTGCATCGGGCAACTGAGAGCGGTAGTTCAAAACCGAAAAGAATGGCTGGCCCGTTTCTTCCTCAGCCAGCCGCAGCGCGTTCCAGGCTCGCGCCAATAGCTCATCGCGCCAACTATTTTCAAATGCGTCACCCGTTTCGCGCGGCGATTCCCGCGCGTCCGCCATGTCGTCCGAGGATTGGACCGCCGCCCGGCGCTGGCCCCGGTGATAGTCGGTCACCAATCGCAGCACCGAGACCTTCAAGTAATCCCTAAACCGGCCTCGTTCGGGATCTGCGCGGCGAAACGCGCCTTGCACCGTACGCAAAGCAAACTGCTGAAACACGTCGTCCGCGGCGTCGGAATTTCGTAGCACGCCGAGCAAGTACCGGTACACGGCGCCTGAGTAATTCTCGATCATGCCGACCATGGCCGCATTGGCCTGATCGGGGTCATCCCCATGCGCGGCGCGAATCATGGTCCACATGGTCGAAATTCGACTGAGGTGTTCATCCCGCTCGTGCTGTACCATGGGCTCATTCGTGGATTGGGGGAGGTTCGCGAATATGCCGACCGCCTAATGATGTAGGACGGTTGCCCGCCGGACCTTTCATTCTAGGCCCGCCGCCAGGGGAATGTCCACGGATAGCGGGTGCGCCGACACACTAGAATCACCCTTTCGCGGCGAACAAAAACAATAACAAAAAACTCTCCTAGAATGTTGGTCACAGTGGTCCAGGGCACGCGTATTCGTCAACGATGGCTGTATCATGGCGGCGCTCACGCGTCGAACGGGCAACACTAACAGGAAAGCGGCAAATGTCCCCAGACCAACAATGTCCGACCCGGCAAGAGCTAGAGCATTTCGTATTAGGACGTCTGGAACAAGAGACTGCCACGCGAATCGGCGATCACGTGGCAACTTGTGATCTTTGCGCCGGCACGGTGAGCAATTTGCAGTACTCGGAGGAAACGCTTTCGTGTGCCCAGCCGATTGGGGACGATATCGAACAAGATCCGTTGGCTCAACAAACGGGTACAGTCGCGTTGCCGCTGGCCGAGCGCGATGATCCGATGTTCGACGACACTCCGCCACAGATTGCGGGCATCGCTCCTCCCAACCTGCCGGGCGACCAACAGTCGTGGCCATTCTTGTCGCCGTCGGATCGAGAGGGCGACCTGGGCAAGCTCGGTCCCTACCACGTGTTGAGCGTGCTGGGCGTGGGTGGGATGGGAGTCGTGTTTCGCGCGGAAGATCCGAAACTACATCGGCAGATTGCCTTGAAGGCGATTAAGCCGGAATTCGTGGAACACGAAGACGCCAAGCAACGGTTCATGCGCGAAGCGCAGGCGGTCGCGGCGATCAACCACGACAACGTGATTGCCATTTATCAAGTCGCCGAAGACCGTGTGCCGTTCCTGACCATGCCGCTGCTGGAGGGCGAAACGCTGGCGGAACGCTTGCGCCGTTCTCAGCCATTGCCGGTCGATCAAGTACTTGAAATCGCTCATCAAATGGCCGTGGGCCTTGATGCCGCCCACCAGCGCGGCGTGGTACACCGCGACATCAAACCGACCAATATCTGGCTCGAACAGGACAGCGACCGAGTCAAGCTGCTCGACTTTGGCCTAGCCCGTCCGGCCGACGGGAACTCCGAACTGACGACGCCCGGGACGATAGCCGGAACGCCGCTGTACATGGCTCCCGAGCAGATCGATGCCCGGCAGGTCGATGCCCGCGCCGACCTCTATAGTCTGGGCTGTGTGCTGTATCGAATGTTGACAGGCACGACTCCAATCTCTGCACCGACGCCGTTGGCGACTCTGTCGGCGATTGCCACCCAGGAGCCGAAATCTCCAAGCGAAGTGAATCGGGAGATTTCCGATGAGCTGTCCAATCTTGTGATGCGATTGCTAGGGAAGGCTCCCGCGGACCGGCCCCAATCGGCAGGCGAGGTGGCTGATGAAATCGCACGCATCCAGGGCACGGCGAGCCAGCCCGTCCAACCCGCCGAGACGTCAGCATCCGGCAGCCAATGGCGATCCTCGACCGTCGCCGGGGCCGCGATTCTGCTGCTTGCCGCGGGCGTGGTTTTGGCGGCGATCATCATCACGATTCGACACAAAGACGGCAGCGAGTCCGCCATTGAATTGTCGGGCGACGGTGTCCAGTCGATTGAGCTGGAACAGGACGGCAAGTCGCTGGCCAAGGTCAATGTCAAGAAGGATCCGGAAAAACCGGCGGCGGAAAACCGGGCGGTCGACGAAGCGGAAATCCAAATCGGACCGCCCGTGGCCGTCGCGATCAAGCCGATCACGATTGAACCCGAGCCACTGCCGTTTAAGCCGAGCGAGCCGCTCGTTCCACACGCTCTGGTTGCGAAGCCGGCACCGATCGACGGCGTGATCAGTTGGACGATCCATTCCACCAACCATCGCAGTTTCGTAACCTGGTACGCCGTCAGCCCGGATGGTCGATACCTTGCCTCGGCCAGCAGGGATTTGGCCATTCGCATTTGGGACGTCGAATCCGGTCATCTGGTCAAACTGCTTCTCGGTCACAGGTACGCATCACGAATAACTTCCACGGTAGATCCTCAGACGTCGATGACCGTTTGTTGGTCGCCTGACGGCAAGTCCTTAGCCAGCGTTAGCGAAGAAAGCCCGCTTAGTCTGTGGGACTTCGCGACCGGACGCCTGTTGCGGGAATTGTCCTGCGAGTGCGCGAATCCCACGGCCATGCACTGGTCGCCAGACGGAACACGCATCTTCCTGATGAACGGCCAGCCAGCGAACGTGGCGACTGTCTTTGACGTGGAGAGCGGAACAACCGCCTACGAAATCGGTGCCAATTCGGCGGCTTGGTCGCCGGACGCGAAGACGCTCGCCGCTGGGACCGCCGACGGACGCGTGCGGTTTCTCGAAGCGGACACCGGCAAATTACTTCGTACAATCCGCGTCCATCGGGGCCCAGTGATGCGCATCGGCTTCACTCCGGACGGACGAACGCTCGCCACCGGCACTTATAGGAAGGCGCTTGAATCGAAGGAGCAGGAGATGGCTCTGTGGAACGTGGCTACTGGCGAGTGCTCGCGGCGGCGCGAGGGCCGATTTTTTCTGGCATTCTCGCCCGACGGTACCAAGCTCATGACCGGTGGCAGGCCAGTCAAAACTTGGGTCACCCGGACTGGTGAGGTACTCGGTGCGATGAGACCTTTTGGCGATGCTCCTGGAGCTACTTGGCTTCCGGACAGTCAACGGATCCTGCTGGGCCAATCACACGCAGGCAACATCCCCGCCATTCGGGACGCTGTGACGGGTGAGGACGCCCGCATCTTCGGGTTTGGTTGGCGGAGTTGGTCAGCTAATTTTCAATTCTCTGCCGACGGCCAGAGTATGTTCCACAGTTACGATCAGATCCCCGTCCATAATCTGACCGGGATGTGGCAAATGCGGCCATTGCGATTGGTCGCCTTTGCGGAACGCTGCCGGAGTTCGTCTTCCTGGTCGCCGGATAGCCAACATCTCATCAGCGGCACTCAGATTCGCTCTGCCGGTACTGGTAGGTTGGAAAATGATCTCCCATATGAAGACCCAATCAGTCCCGAGGCGACTCCAATTGCCATCTCTCCGGACGGCCGGCAGGTGGCGAAGTTCCGTTCCGGACGAGAGGTCTCGATCACGGATCTTGTCTCGGGCAAGTTGAACAAGAAGTTGCTCACCGACGAGTTTCCGGCGGCCGCGGTTAACCATGCCGCCTGGAGCCCGCGAGGGGATCAAGTCGCTGCAACCTGTAGTGGCGGCGATCTGGTTGTCTGGGATCTCAATTCGGGCAAGGTGGCTCGCCGCGTTGAGACATCTCGGAAAGGCTGGCGTCGTGTCGACTGGTCACACGATGCATCGTGGATCAGTGTGAGCATTGGTAATATTTACGCCATCTTCGACGTCGAGTCCGGGGAGAAACAGGTTGGACAGAATCTGAAGTTTATCACCTGGATGAACCAGGGAAGCCAATATGCCACGTACTCGTTGGCGGACCGGACCGTAAAGATTCACGACGCCGAAACGGGGCGCGTTGTGCGTGCCTTGAATGCGCCGGCGATGATCTCTCCCGACGGAAAACTGATGGTCGGCGGCGAAATGCACACCCATGTATATTATTCCGGCAAAGACGGTGCGCTGCTGGGAAAGGTGCATATCCTCAAGGCGGATCACCAAGCACCTAACATCAAATACATGCTCATTTCGCCCGAGGGTCACTGGCACAGCCCGACGCCTAACACCAACGGTTTGTTTGTCTACGTTGTGCAGACCGAGCAGGGCCAAGAGACGTTGACGGCGCAGGAATTCGCCGAGAAGTACGGCTGGCGGAACGATCCGGAAAAAGCCCACATTATCGAACCAGCACCCGCCTTGCCGTCGTCAGACTCGCCCAAATGAGCGGACATGTTCCTGCCGCAGTGCAACCGAAGCCGACACATCTGAGTGGCGTCGACACGCAGCGATAGGCAAACCGTCGCAAGCCAAGCTGCTATCTTGGCGACTGACGGCAGCGGGTTGTTAAGCCTGAGTGGTAGGTCGCATTAGTCCTGTGCGCTGACTCGCTAGACATTTTTTGGAACGGCCCAATGGTCCGCGCGGTACTTACGCTGCACGAGTTCGTTGGCCTGCTTGTCGTCAACGATTTGCTCAGTCTTCTGATCGAACTGCAGCACGCGCTGCATGCGAGCCGCGATATTCGCCAGATGCACGACCGTGGCGGAACGATGGCCCGCCATGACGTCGGCATTTAACTGCTTTTGCTCGCCGCGAATACAGTCCAGGAAATTCTGGTGATGAGCGGGCAGATCGACACGGCCCGTCCGTTCGGCGATCAGCTTATTGCGGGGGCCGTACATTCGCCAGCCAGTCGTGTGGCCCAGGATCAGCACGCCCTTGGTTCCATGGAAGGCCGCGCCGTTTTCGTAACCTTCCTGAGCATAAGGCGACCAAATGCGCTGCTCGAAGATAAGTTGCTTCTTGCGGCCCGCAGGCTTGCCGTCGACCGGATACTCGAACATCGCATACTGCGTGTCGGGAAATTGTTGGTCGTCGTCGAAGAAGTACTTGCCGCCCAGACAACTCACGGTCGTCGGATGCGCGTCGACGTTCAGCCCCCACAAGGCGACGTCCAAATCATGCACTCCATCATTGCCGATGTCGCCGCAGCCGAAGTCGTGCCACCAGCGCCATATGCCATGCAGCATGTTCGAGCGAAATTCAACCTTCGGAGCTGGACCCAGCCAGAGGTCGAAATCCAAATTTTTGGGCGGGTCGCTCGGTTGGCTCTTGCCAATCGATCCGCGTCGCTGGCTGTTCCACGCCTTGGCCACCAGCACCTCGCCGATTTCGCCTTCGTGAACACGTTGAATCGCTTCGGCGATGCAATCCGTGCTGCGGCTTTGCGTGCCGACCTGCAGCTTCTTTCCGCTACGGCGAACCGCGTCCGCCATCAGCCGTCCTTCACGAATGTTGTGGCAACAAGGCTTCTCGACATACACATGCTTGCCGGCGTCGAGCGCGAGGATGGCTGCCGGAGCGTGCCAGTGATCGGGTGTTGCGATGAAGACGGCATCGATCGTTTTGTCGTCCAGCACCTGGCGCATGTCTCTCGTCGCCTTGGGACTCTTGCCCGAAACTTGCTGGACCTTCTTAGCGGCCTTGGCCAGTCGCGTGATATCCACGTCGCAAACGTAAGCCAGTTCGGCATCCTTGCGGCCCGCCAAATGACCAACATGGCTGCCTCCCATTCCTCCCGTGCCAATCACGGCCACGCGCAAACGGTCTTCCGCGGCGCCGGCCTTACTCTGACCCGCCATTGTCATTGCCACGGCGCCAACGCCCGCGGCTTTAAGAAATGTTCTGCGCTGAGTCGAACTCATGGATAGTACCTCCGATGTGACAAGACTTGTTGAGGTGGGCGAACTAGGAAGCACGGGCGTGCAAGCACCAGTGTACAACACCTCTCAGCATCATGCCCCTTCTTTTGTCCTATCATTGCTAACACCCAACGCTCTTCGGCAGGCCCGCGACAAGCCTCTCTCTTGAAATGTTCGCTGCCAGGCTTCTCTTTCGGCGTGAGCGATCTACCTTTCATCGCAAACGTCATCGCTATCCAAACAGCGGCACTAGGTTCGAGCGGTCAAAGCCATTCGGTCGACCGAGAATCAAGAATCCGCAGTGACTCAACTGCCCTTGACGCCCGCTAGTCGGCTCATTACGATCCCGCCTCATTTTCTCCTAATCTTCGTCATATCCCGACGAACCAATCAAACTGAAAAGTTTCCACTAATTGTCACAATTGGTTGGTTTGCCAAGGTCGTATCGACCGAAGAGATGGACAAGAGGGAAATCCGTTCGCGGCTAGCATGGCCGCGGAAGGATCCGATAGCAACCAAACGAGGTCCTCACGGAAGAGTAAGCACTTCGCTTCACCAGCCCCGGTGGCTCTTCCTCTTATTCACGAGCAAGGACGCGATTCGATGTGTGCAAAACTATTTCGTTGGACAGTCACCGTAACTTGTGCCTTGACCCTAACCGCCTTCGCGGGTTGCACGGGCGGCCGCATGGGAATGCCGAGCTTAGCTTGGTGGAAAAAGCCATCGACTGACTCGGTCGCCTCCCGGCAGTATCCCTCGCCCCCGTCATCAAGCTACGACCCACAGTCGACAGCGACGGCAAGCACCGGAAACAACCCCTATTCGCCCGCGTATCCTGGCGGCCAAGGCCCGGCGGGAAGTACAGCTCAAGCTACCTATCCCGGGTCGAATTTCAACCCGTCGCCGTCGTATAACACTGGCGCGTCGTATACGGCCAACAACACACCGGGAGGCTCCTCGTACCCAAGCACCGGTCATCCGTCGGCAGGCGCAAGCCCCGGCGGAACGCAGAACGGATTCTATTCGTACAACCAGACTCCGGCGGCCGGTTGTCCTGATTGCCAAAACGGAACGTGCGCGATTCACGGCACGGGCAGCAGCGCGCCTCAAGACAGATACACCGGAGGCGCTTCCACGTATCCCACGGGGGGCTCCAGCTATCCGGCCGGCGGCTCTAGCTATCCCACCGGTGGATCAAGCTATCCCAAAGGCGGCTCGACTTACCCAACCGGTGGCTCGGGCGGCAACTTTGGTTCCAGTCCGGCCTTTACCGCGGATTCCCGAAATCAGTTGGGTAGCGGAAGCAGTTATACACCGTCCAACAGCGGCAGCGGGTCCTGGAGCCCGGACGCGGGAAGCTCGAACTTTAGTGGAGGCGCGACGCCGCCGCCAGCCAGCACTCCGTACAACACCGCTCCTCCAAGCAGTTCCAGTTCACAAGCACCGTGGGACAGTGGCGCACAACACAACGCATCTCAATCCAACAGCAGCTACGCGGCTCAACCGGGCGATCCGCCCGCCAGCCTAAGCAATCGGGGCGGCGGTTATGCCCCCGGCAGCGTTGGTCGATATGGGGCAACCCAAGCAGGCGGCAGCCAACCGTACAGCAGTTCGGGAAGTGACGCCCAACCCGCCAATTTTCAATCGAACGGCGGCTCGAACAATTCCGGGTCCTACAACCCTGGCACCTACAACCCCGGTGCCTACAGTCCTAGCTCTTACACTCCCAGCAGCGGCGGTAGTGGCACACGCTAAGCATGACGGCGCGGAATGGGGCAAGGCGATTGGTTTTGACAATCGATGTCAACCAGTCGCCTATTCCAGCATCGTCTCGATTTTTTCCAAGCGTCCCGTGAGGTCCGCGACCTGTTCCCTCAGTTCGATGACTTCTGATTCCAACGCGTCGAAGGCATCGCGATCGACTGAATTTTCCTCGGCAGGTTGTGCCGCAATGGGTTGGACATGAGCGGCCGGTGTGGGGCTTGATGGTTGCACCTGTGGTTCGGCGGACGGTGGCGAAGAGACGTACTGTCCGGCAACGCGCCCCTTGAGCGCATCGAGTTCCTTTTCCCTGTAGAGTCCGTGCGTGACAATCTGGCCGCGGCCTTCCGGTGTCAGCGACAGCAACAGATTCTTGTCCATTAACGATCGCAAAATCGGGCGAAGCGTGCCCAGGTCGGTGATGGCTTCCATTCGCGACGCCCGTCCCCGCAGTTCGCCGACTGTCTGTTCGCCCCGCAAAAGCAATTCCGCCATCACCGCCAATTCATACTTGTCGACGCCCAGCCATTCGTACATCAAGTGACGATACTTGGGCACGCGGCCGTCGCCCTGCACTTCGGCAACCGCGCCCATCGCCCGCAGCTCATCCAACACATCGTCGATCACATCGGCGGTCAGGTCCATTTGCGGACTGCGGTTGCTCTTTTGGTTGCAACCGGTTCTGAGCGAGTTGAGGGTCAGCGGATAGGTATCCGTGGTCTTGGCTTTTTCAATCAAGACACCCGCCACGCGCCGTTGACGCGACGAGAGCGGCTGCCAACGTGCCGCGGGCTGCTCGGATGCGGATTCAGTTGCTTCGCTCACAGGATGGCTACTCCTTCAGTCTTTCCGGTTTCCGTTCGAGGCGATTACTTCACCGGTGTGATTTTCAGTTTTCGATAGGCGACCGGACCATGATCACCTTGGAACATGACCGGACCTGTGGCATGCTCCTTGCCCGTGACGCCACTGGGGG
>JAJDEH010000113.1 GCA_029259935.1 Planctomycetota bacterium | reverse complement strand
GATGCACTTTTTCAACCGCCTTCACTTCCACAAACAAGCACGGGTCAATCAGCAAATCGAATCGAAGCGGCTCCTCACGGGAGAATTGCTTATAGCGGATGACAACACGGTCTTGACTTTGAACTCGATGACCTCGCAGTTGCAGTTCCATCGTTAACACCATTCGTAAATCGATTCGAGCAAACCAGGCCCTTTATCCTTGTGAACTTCGATGGCGGCCCCAATCACGTCATGAGTCATTCCAGCAGCTTGTGGGAATCGCGGATGCACGTTCGGTCCTTTCAACAACAGAGCAGGCAGAGGAACCAGAGAATTCATCTCCGTTATCTCCGTTATCTCCTGTTCCATCAATCCAAGCCCTTCTCCTGACCAGTCCAGGTGTGACGAATTCCAAATTCGGCCAGCGGTCTCGGCGGCACATGACGGATGATTCGACCGATGCCGCGTATTAGAATGAATTTCTTGCACGCCTATGCCAAACGACGATTCCCCTCCTGAAATTCGGACTGCAGCACATGAGCATTTTCCGCAGCATGAAATCCCCCTCCGTACCTTTCCGTAGCATGACATCCCGCTGCATGACTTTGTGCATCGTGATTGCCATGCTTCCGTCCTTGCTGTCCAACGTGCGAGCCGCCGGTACGCTGGACCAAATTCCACATCTCAAATCATTGCCCGATTCGACGGGCGAATTGCAGCGGCAGATCGACGCCAACGAAGGTAATCTAGTGCTGGGTGATCAAGAGATTCTGCGGATCACGAAGCCTTTGGTCTTCGACCTGGCCAAGCACATGGCCGTTTGCGTGAAGGCGACTGGAGGTGTCACGATTGTAATGGATGGACCGGGGCCGGCGCTGCGTTTCGTTGGTTCGCATGAAGGAACCGCTTCGCCAAAATCATTCAAGCCGGCTACTTGGAACGAACGGATGCCGATTGTCTCCGGGATTGAGATTCTCGGCAACCACGCGGAAGCCGACGGGATCGAGCTTGTGCAAACCGTCGGTCCGATTGTTAGCCGCGTGTCCGTGCGATGGTGCCGGCACGGCATTCATTTGGTCAAGCGAAACCGCAACGTTCTGGTTTCGGATTGCCATCTTTATGAAAACTCGGGCGTCGGCGTTTACTTGGATGACGTGAACTTGCATCAGATCAACGTGGCCAATTCGCACATTTCTTATAACCGCCAGGGCGGTATCGTGGTGCGCGACGGCAACGTGCGCAACCTGCAAGTGTCTGGATGCGACATCGAAGGCAACATGCCGGCCGACGAGACGCCGACCAAAACTGCCAACATTCTAATCGACGTGTCCGGTTCGCCCGCTACGCGATCGAAATCGGTGGCCGAGATTTCAATTACCGGTTGTACGATTCAACATTCGGCCAATTACGGCGGATCGGCCGATAAGACGGTTGCGCCGGGTGGGGCCAACATTCGGCTAGCGGGAAAGGAAATCTATCCCATCGACTCGGTGACGATTTCGGGAAACGTACTCAGCGATACGTCGACCAACGTCGACATTAACCACGCTCACGACGTGGCGATCAGCGCGAATAACTTCTTCGCTCCCAAGCCAGTTAATCTACGCGTGCGCCATTCGCAGCGCGTCGTGGTGTCGAGTAACACGTTCAATCCACGCCAATTCGTGCGGCCAGGCACGATCCTATTCGACGATTGCGCCGACTGCATTGTGGCCAATTCGACGCTGCACAAGTTCACGACCGGTGCGGGTGCGTTGATCTTGAATCGCTGTAACGGATTCACCATCAGCGCGTTGAACTTGAGCGACTGTGGTTCCGGAATCGTGTTGCGCGGCACGTCCGACACGACCATTGCCAACTGCCGCGTAACGCGGACGGCGGCTGGGGCGGCGGACATTTCGATCGGCCACGACAACAAAAAAATTCAACTCGTCGGCAACGCATTCGGCGGAAGCACCGACATTGCCGCTGATGCGGTCGCGGAGAATTGAAGGAGCATTGAAGTGCGGGCTCTAGCAGCCTGTTGAAAAACGGAGTTGGGTGGCTGGGGTCGAACGAAAGTGAGCCCCCAGAACGCGATTTACTGGGGGTTCGCTACGCTCAACCCCAGCCACCCTCTCTAGGTTCGACTTTTTCAACAGGCTGTTCGCTGGTTAACGCCTTTTGTTTCCACCGAAAGGGTGTACTCCAACGGCACATTGTCTAGTCGCGCGGAGCCCAGCCCTTGTCCGCCACGCTGCGCAGTTTCACCCAAACCCCCGATCCGATTGCTGAATCGGCGACGTCCAGAATTCGTTGCACGACGGTTATCAATTCGTCGTCGCCCGCCCAAAGTTCTTGGGCCACCTCGCCTTGGCCGGCGTTGATGAGGGTATTCAATACATAGGCCG
The DNA here is from genome assembly GCA_029259935.1 of Planctomycetota bacterium. The sequence continues at coordinate 31,781 of JAJDEH010000113.1, read as the reverse complement.
CCAGCGCGATGTCGTCGATGTAACCGGCCGGACCTAGAATGGCTTCGGGCACCAAATCGATGGGCGAAACGAAATAAGCGATGGCCGCCGCCAGTTTCACTTTGTGAGCTACATCGATTCGCTCGTCCAAAATCAGCCGCGAGAGCAGGTGAAACAAGTCGGGACCGAACAACAAATAATCCGCATATTTGTAACCTTTTCCCTTGGTCGTCAACCAATTGCGGATGCGCGAACGCATGACCTGATAAAAGTCTTCGTTGTGATTAACCACGTCGTAACTCTGTTGGTGAACGGGGAAATGAGTAACCGAGCTTAACAATTCGCGGGTACTGCTTGTATTTTAGAGGAAATGTCGAAGATGGTGTGTAATTTTCCGAGGCTTTGCGTTTAGTGCGTTAGATAAGAACGCGGAGTCCACTCGCCTGACTCCCGCGACGGGGCCTAGGCGAGTGGGGTTGGAGTGCCAATCTTTGCGCAACTGTGTTAAGATGGAGGTGCATTCCTTCCCCACACTTTCCATTCCCACACACCTCAGGCAAGTGGCCATGTCGGCGATAAGTCAGGAACGTACAGATAACGAATTTGCGCCGGACGGCGTCAACATCGAACCGCTCGCTCCGGACACCACGTCGCGCAGCCGCTTCCTTTCGGGAAAGGTCGTCGCCATTGCCGTGCTGGCCATCGTGGTGGTCGTTGGAGGAGGTTTTCTGGCGATGGGCGCGGTCGGCGAACTGATGAGCCAATCGGAACACGCGCTCGTCTTTTACACCGTGAAGCGATCTGATTTGCCGATCCAGGTGACTCAAAGCGGAAACTTGCAGAGCCAAACGACCACCGATCTGCGCTGCGAAGTCGAGAATGTGGGACATGATCGGGAAGGCACGCAAATTTTGAGTATCGTGCCCAACGGCGAATTTGTCACGGAAGGCGATCTGCTGGTCGAACTTGACTCGGCATTGATCAAAGACCGCTTGGACGGACAAGTGCTGGCCACCGAGGATGCTCGGTCCAAGCAAATTCATGCGAACGTCAAGTTTGAAAATCAAAAGACACAAAACGAAACCATGTTCGCCGAAGCGAAACTGAAAGTGGCGCTCGACGAATTGGCATTGAAACAATACGAGGACGGTGAAGGCGGAACCTTTCAGATCGACTTGCAGGATGTTGACCTTGCCATTCAAGAGGCGGAGGCAAAACGCCTGATCCAGGCCACCGATTTGAAGGGCATCGAAATGCTCAAGAAGCTCGGCTATCGCAGCAAGGGCGATCTTGAGCAGGCGCGACTCAACGCGTTGGCCGCCGATCGGGCTTTGGCCAAATCGCTGGCCACGCGCAAGGAATTGGTCGATTACACCTATCGAAAAACCAAAATGGAATTGGAAGGCAAAGTTGCCAGCGCGAAGCGATCTCTGGTGCAAGTCGAACGCGACAATGAAGCACTGTTGGCGCAGGCCGAAGCGGCCAAGAACGGGGCCGATCGGGCGCTGGTGAAAGAAGAAGAAAAACTAGGCAAGTACAAGGCTCAGTTAGAGAAATGCCAAATCTACGCTCCGCATGACGGAATGGCGACGTATGCAATCGAACGTAGTCGCGGGGGGAGCAGCTCGTACGTCGGCGAGGGTAAGACCGTGCGTGAGCGGCAACGGATTATTACCCTGCCGGACCTGAGCGTGATGGAAGTGAAGACCAGCGTTCACGAATCCGTCCTCGATTCGATACGAAAGGGCCTGCCCGCCACGATTACGGTCGAAGCCTTTGATGACCGCAAGTATAAGGGCACGGTCAAGTCGGTCGCGGTGCTGGCGGATCCCGGTGAGTGGCACAGTCCTGATGTGAAGGAATACACCACGATCGTGACGATCGATGAAGAGGTCGACAGGTTACGCCCTGGAATGTCGGCCGTGGTGGAGATCCATGTCGAACGACTCAAGGACGTACTCACGGTGCCCGTTCAGGCGATCGTGCAGGTGTCTGGCGACAGTTGGTGCTACGTTGAAGCCAGCAGCCGGGTTGAACTTCGCCAAGTGACGTTGGGCAAAACGAACGACAAGTTCGTGGAGATTCGCGAAGGTTTGGAAGAGGGCGATCGTGTTGTGCTGAATCCAATGTCACTGGTCAACGAGGATCAAAAAGGCGCAAAGGAAATCAATCCAGAAGACGACTTGGACGAGTCGGTGGAATATGGCAATGAAGTGAAGTCAGCTACGGAGTCAGCTACCGAGTCAGCTACGGAGTCAGCTACGGCGGGATCCAACAAACAACAGGGCCCCAAACAGGCTGGCGATTCGCAAAGACGTGGATTCAATAAACCCGGTACTCAACGATCCGGTACTCAACGACCCGGCGGTCAACGATCTGGTTCTCAACGATCTGGTTCACAACGACCCGGCGGTCAACGACCTAGTACTCAAAAATCTGGTTCTCAAAAACAAGGCGCACAGACTCCTGGTTCTCAAAAAGCGGGCACCCACAAGACGGATTCGAAAAGCGAAAACCGTCCCGCAAACAGCAAGGATGGCTAGGCTTTGTCTGTCGGCGTCCCTACAATTCGTGGACGCTTGATCGACATCCTACGTTTGAAGACCAAGCAGACGTAAACGGCTGTCACTCATGTTGCTGAAGACCTTTCAACTTGGCATTAAGAACTTATTGCTGCACAAGCTGCGCAGTTTGCTGACGATGCTGGGTGTGATTCTAGGGGTCGGGTCGGTGATTGCCATGCTGGCCATCGGCGAAGGTTCCAAACGCGAGGCGCTTGAGCGAATTCGTCAATTGGGAGCTTCCAACGTTATCATCCGCAGCGTCAAGCCGAACAATGAGAACTCCGACGAAGAGGATTCCAACGATGATTCCAGCAGCAATGTGATTGACTACGGGCTGCGTTACAAGGATCTCGATCGCTTGACCGCCACCCTGCCCACCATCGAAGGCATTCTGCCCATCTCGTTGCTCCGCAAGCGCGCGCAAGCACAACATCGCGGATATTCCAACGCGCGGATTCTTGGCACTACGCCCGACTTCATCAAGGTCAAGAATCTGCTCGTGCGGCGGGGTCGGTTCCTTTCCGATACGGATCTGGAAAGAACCGCCACCGTGGCCGTACTCAGCGCGGGCGCGGCGGAAAAGCTGTTTAGCTTTGAAGATCCATTGGGAAAGCCGGTTCGATTGGGCTCGGTGGTCTTTCGAATCGTCGGCATACTCGAGCCGCAGTCAAGCGGCAGCGCCGTCGCCGGCGCGGTCGGCAATCAGGATTTCAACAAGGATATTTACATTCCGCTCAGCGCGGCCCGCCACCGATTCGGCGAACTGAAGATCATGGCCAGTAGCCGTCAGTTAGAAAAAAACCAGCTAAGTGAGATCACGCTCACGGTGTCCGACGAGAATTTCGTCAGTCAAACAGCCGCGATGGCCCGAAAACTGCTGGAATCAAGTCATCCCAAGTTCGCGGACATCGAAGTGCAGGTGCCGCTCGAGTTGCTCCGCCAAGCCGAAGACGAAAAACGAACTTGGAACCTGGTACTCAGTTCGATCGCCGGGATCTCCTTGCTGGTGGGCGGCATCGGCATCATGAACATCATGCTGGCAACGGTGACCGAGCGGACGCGCGAAATCGGCATTCGCCGGGCGCTGGGCGCGAAGCGGATCGATATCACGATTCAGTTTTTGGTCGAGTCGGTGGTCTTGTCTTCAACCGGTGGGTTGCTGGGGATGTTACTCGGAGTAGTCGCTCCCTACATCGTGACCTACTGGTCCAAAGTCGATTCCCATCTTCTGTGGTGGCCGCTGCCGGTGACATTTCTAATTTCCGTCGGCATCGGCATCGTGTTTGGCGTTTATCCCGCGAGGCGGGCGGCGCTGATGGACCCCATCGAAGCGCTCCGTCACGAATAGTCACCGGTCGCCGATGCACAAATTCGTTCCACCTCTCTGCCTGCTGCTGTCGTTGGCAATGCTCATCGCGGGATTTGCCCTCCTGGCGAAAGAACGCCCCCAGGCGGGAGTCGAACTGCATCGGGCCCGAGTGGAAGGCGACGAAGAATATCGCGACGTTCTGGAGCAGCAGTTGGAACGCCGTCTGCTGCGGCGAAAGCTGTTGATTAGCGGACTGTTCGGCATGGCCACGATCATGGTCATCGCGGCATTCGTCACGATGCGCCCGGCGTCGGCGAAGTGAAGCGGCCGACGAACGCCACGGCGCCACCCGTAAGCACTCCCGGATCGAAAAACGCCCCTATTTTCACCGCAATCTGGGTCAGTCTGAATCTCCGGGCTGTACTTTTTTCTGTTCAGCTTTGCCAATCTTCTGTTCTTCGGATTGCTGGCTGGCATCCTGATCTTTCCCGCTTTGTTGGTCGTCTTCCATTTGGGGACGCGCGGGTCGATTTGAGTTGGGCCGGGCACCGCCGCCTCGTTGCCCCTCGCCGCCACCTCGTTGCCCGCCGCCTCGTTGCCCACCGCCTCCTCCGGGGCCGCCTCGTCCTCCGCCGAATCGAGCGCGCCGACTTTGAATGTGTTCCTGGAACTCCGCGAGTGATATCGTCCCGTCGCCGTCGGTGTCGGTCTCTTCTAGACCGTCACGCATCCACTCCGAGATTTCGTCGTCTTTTAGAAAGCCATCTCCATCCTCGTCCTGCCGTTCAAAGATGGCCACCGGATCGAAATTCCCACCACCTCCTCGGGCACCTCGGCCGCCGCCGCCGGCTCCACCGCCTCGACCACCACCACCTCCAAAGTCGCCGCCCTCGAAGCCGCCGCCGGCAGGTCCTCCACGCCCGCCACCCGCGCCTCCAGGTCCACCACCGCCTTGGCCTTCGACCCCTTCGGCGCCGTCAAAGACAACCGTGTCGATGACTGGCTGCAGTTCATAGCCCAGCAGAAACACCGCCGCCGCGGCACCACTTGCTCCCAGCAGAATGCCGACCACGCCTCCAGCGAACCAACCGGCGATGGTGTTGGCGGTCCGCTGCTTGTACAGCAGAATCCCCATAAAGAAAACTGCCGCTAAGCATAGCGTCAGCAAATACGCGCCGATGGCATTGTAGTCAAACCACATGAAATGTTCCCTTTAGACATGAGCCAAGGAGAGATTAAGAATGGCGAAGCGGGCCTTATCGCGGTCGTTTTTTTGCCGTGGTCCGGTGGCGGCAAGTCGATGGACGACATCATGATAAACGACCGACGGCACTAAAAGTACACGTTATTTGCCGATTTCAATTGACATGCCAACTTGAGGTCCTTCGCTGAGTTTGCCACCTGGTCTGAATATTCCCTTTCCCCAACTCGCGCACCATCCCCTACGACCCGTCGAATGATCACGACGTGGGAGTTGAGTGGCAATTCGCTGCAACTCCGCTCCGCCAGTGTTAAGGCCAGTCGAAGGCGGCCCCGATAATCACTTTGGATTGCGACCGTGGGGACCGCCGAGGCCAAAGCCCGGGTCTCTTGTTGGATGCCATGGAAGGGTGTTCGCCCGCGAGGTTGCATTGTTTACAAGTCCGCCGTAACGGAGTAACGGCAGTATGTGGCGACCGTGGCGATCTTCTCGGACTCGATGGGGGATCTGGGCACTCATCCTGGCCTGCCTCCTTTTGCCAAGTTGCTTGCATAAGCGTTCCCGTTTTCACCTGCGCGCCGACCGGGAGACGCACCGCATTCTGCACGAAAAAACTTGCCGTCGTCCGTGGGAATTGCCGCCGTGGTACAGTCTCGATCCGCCGTCACAATCCCGCTTGTTTGATCCCAGCCACCGCGACGATCCGGCGCTTCCGCACCCTGGGCCGCACCTGCACTGCTACAACTTGCCGCCGGTTTTGCCAAGCGAACTGAGCGACCAATACAAGTCCGCTGAAAAATCACCGAGCAAGGGCGCGAGTGAACAGCCGAATTTGTCGCAGGAGCTGCGACGGTTGCCACCCGTTTCGGAAAGCGCCCCGATCCAGCAGACTACGTTTCACGCCGAACAACCGCACGCGGGTCGGCATATCGCATCTCTCGTTGAGCCACTGCCCGCGCCAACTCTGGACGCTCCCGAGAATGTTGAAGGCCCGCCCGACGATGCTGCAAACGATAACCCATTGGAAAAGGGAGCCGACGAAGGGGAGAAAGCCGATCCTCGCACCTCGCCCGCTGACGAACCGAATGGAACCCTGCCAATTCAGCCCATTCCCGAGGTGTACTGGGATGAACTTCCGGACCGCTGCCTGTCCCGAATGTTGGAGTTCGAACCAATTCAGGAAGAATACCGGCGGCAATTCAAAAAGGATCCGGGCGAGGGATTGTTGGATGACGCCCAGAAGCTAATTTTCTACGACATCTATCAGTTGGCGGTACTCAACAGCCGTGAATATCAAACACAAAAGGAACAACTCTACGCGGCGGCCCTGGCGCTGACTCTTGAGCGGTTCGATTATTTGCTCAAATTCTCGCCGAACCTCAACGGTACGTCGGTCAACTTTAACCACGTTCGTACCGATGGCATCACCGTCAACACGCTCAGCGTCCCTTCCACGTTGCAGCTGGAAAAGATGATTGCCTTGGGAGGCACGTTGATCGCCCGCTTCGCGAACAACGTCGTCCTGACATTTAACGGACCGCAGGGCTTTGCCGAAGACATCAGCTCTAATCTGCTGTTCGAACTTTCGCAAAGCATCTTTCAACGAGACGTCCTGTTGGAACCGCTGACGCAGGCGGAACGAAATGTCGTTTACGCGGCGCGCGATTATGCCAGGTTCCGCAAGACGTTCTTTTTCCAGTTAGCGAGTGATTACTACGGCCTGTTGCGGACGTACCGGCAGATCGAAATCAACGCGCAGAATTACTTCTCCTTGGTCCGCGCGCTCGACCAAGCCGAGGCCGAAGTGCGAGCACAAATTGCGGACGCGCCGCCGCGCTTTCAAATCGATCAGGTCGAGCAACAGATGTTGGGCGGCCGCAGCACGTTGATCGGCACTTGTAACAATTTGGAAACGGGGCTCGACAATTTGAAGCTCACCATGGGTCTGCCCACCGAAATGCCCATCAACTTGGATCTGACGGAGCTCGAACAGCTCACGCTTCGCGACGAGATCGAGGTGGCCGCGGAACTGATGCGGCGGTCGCGCGCTCGAGTTAGAGAGCGGCTGTCGGTCCCCACGCCGGACCGGGAAGAAATTCTCAGTACCGCCATCGTGCTGATCGATCGGTCCGCCAATTGGCTCAAGCTGCGAGGCCAGTTGGAAGGCAAAGCGATCGAAAACGAACAACTTGAGAAACTTCGCATCCGCCTTCGAATCCATGAATCGCAGGAAGCGGCCGACCGCGTCCGTGTCCAGTTGGAAGACACTCGCCGTTCGGAACCACCCGCCGCTCCGATTTTTCTCTTCCTTCGCACCATGGATCTGGTGCAAGCGCGGATCGACTTGGCTTCTCGGTTTATCGATGCGGCCACGGATTCGGACGAAAGAGACCAGGTTCTTCAGCGGCTTGTAGACATGCAAGCGAAAGCCAAGGAACTGCGTGAACGAGGTGTCGGCGCGGAAGACTTGCGGTTGCTGCGAGCCGATGCCGAGCAGTTTTTGGATGACGCGGCGGCGCTGTTCCAAGCGGCCGGCCAACTCGCCAACGCCGCCGATCGACCTGCGGCCGAGGAGGAGTTGCGGCAGACAATCGAAGACACCCATCAGTTGCTGCAAGCCAACCGAACGCTGGTGGCGGATTCCAAACTGGGGCTCACGCCGGTCGACATGCACGTCGACGACGCAATGGTGACCGGCTTGGTCCAACGGCTGGACTTGATGAACGAACGGGGATTCTTGGCCGACGATTGGCGGGCGGTCAAGATTGCCGCCGACGAATTGAAATCCGTGCTGAACCTGAATGTTCGCCAGTCGTTTCAAACGCGAAACAACCGTCCTTTCGCGTTCAGTTTTCGCGACAGCCGGACCGAACTACGGGCCACGTTCGACTTGCCACTCAATCGACGCGCGCAACGCAACGGCTATCGCCGGTCGCTGATCAATTTTCAAGCCGGCCGACGCAGCCTGATGGCACTGGAAGACAGAATCAAATTCGATGTGCGCAACGATTTGCGGCAGCTCGAACTTGACCGGGCCCAGTACGACATTATCGTCGCCAGCGCGGCCTTGGCGTCGGAACGAGTATTCAGCACGCGGCTGGAATTGACGCTCGGTCTGGGGCAGTTGACCGCCCGCGACTTTTTGGAAGCTCAGAACGCGTTCCAGCAAAGCTTGATCCTCGTTGCCAACCGGCGGATCGACTACATCCTCAATCGAGCCCAATTCGCTCTCGATTTGGAATTGCTGATACTGGACGAAACCGGCTTCTGGCCTGAGTTAACCAACGACGAATACGTGCCCAAACCCGATCCCATCTATCCGCGCAACGCCGGCCCAACCTATGGCGAGCTGCCTCCGGTGTGGCACAGCAAGAAGATCCGACGCATGCGGCATGTCCCGCTGCCCGGTTACAAGGTGATCAGCGCCAGTCTTGCTCCCGCAAGCGAGTCCCAAGAGGAATCGGACGAACCTGCCGACAAGGACATCGAGTTACTTCCGCCGGTGGACCCGAACGGTTGATCGTGGGACTTGGTACTCCAGGCAAATTCGCGCAAGCCGTCATCTCCATTGTTGATCATTGATCAACCTCTCTATAATTGATACCCGGTTTCCTGTCGGCGTGCACTTGTATCGCGCGTCTTGCCCGTTGCATGCTCGCTGACGTGAAATCCCTCTGACGTGAAATGAAACGAATCGTTTACGCTCGCTCCACGGGAAGGTGAAATGACTCACTTCAAGATTTTGGCGGTGTTTCAATTCTTGTTTTTGGCGGCCACGCTGGGGCCGGCGAATTTCGTGAAGGCTCAGCAGTTGCAATCGCGGCTGCTCGGCAAGTGGCGGATCGACACGAAAGAAACGGCCGCGTTGGGGGGCAGATCGGCGAAAGAAATTCAGCAAGCCCGCGAACAAGGGATCACTTCCACGCTGTATGAATTCACCAAGGATGGCGTGCTTGCGATCCGCCAGCGCGTGAAGATGAAAGACGTCGAGCATCCCGCGGGCACTTGGAAGTTTGTCGGCGAAGAGAGCAAATTCAAAAAGCTAGAACTGGAATTCACCATTCAGAAAGACACGTTTGCCGTCGTCCTGGAGTTTTTGTCGGACGATCTAATTGAGTTCCGTGTCACCGAGCCTGCTGCCGGCCGCTTGCCGAAAATTATCTTGCGGCGCGTGCTGCCGGTTGATTCGCCGAACGGAGAAGCTCGATTGGAAAATCACCGGCAGGTGTTTCCGACGGGCGACGAAGCTTGGCGATTCGACAGGAGAACTTTCTGGCCGCTGGTTCGACTCGATCCCGAGGGCCGGCAGTTGCTCTATTTACGTCGTGCCGAGGGCGGATTTCAGCTCACCTTGCGTCACCTCCAACAAGAAACGGACCGCCCGATCTCGCTGCCGCTGGTCAACAGCGACTTGGCGTCGATCTATCCCCGGCTCAATCCGTTTTGCCCCACGGGACGCCGCATGGTCTTGTCGTCATTTGATGTTAGTGCTGATCGGTTCGGGTCCAACGTTTTCCTCTGGGATCTGATGGACCAGAAACCGGGGAAAATCAAACAAAGTGAAGAAATTGTGTTTGCAAAGTTCGATCGCACCGGCAACGCTTTGATCGTGAACGCGGATGACGAGATGTCTTTGGTATCCTTACCTGATCTGAAGAAAGAATCGCTGGGGATTGGAAGCGCCAATTTCAGCGTCTGTCCAACGGCGGACGTTGTCTGTTGGTATCGTCGCGAGTCACTCATTCTGTTTGACTTGGAAGTGAAAGAAACCACCGCGACGTTGCCGCTGGACGACGACAGCCAGCTTGACGACCTTGAGACACGATGGACTCAAGACGGCCGCTTTGTGTACTACGTCGACGGCAACAAGGTGCGAGTGTGGGATCGAATTGTGGGAAAACCGGCGGGCCAGATCGAAGCCCGATTTCCGGTTGGACCTGGACCTGTGCCAACCACCATGCTGCTTTCAAACTCATGGCGTGACAAGAAACTTGAGCAGACCATCATTTTGCACGACGCGCTCAATGGCCAACAATGGTCGCTAGGCGACGCCGACTGGGAGCCGCAATCGGCCGAGGGAAACAAGATCGTCTACCTGAAGCACGCCGAAGACGGTTCGGCGACCCTGCACACCGCCGAAATTGTGCTTGAACGATGAACGTCGTCTCGCAGCCGTTACAGCAATTCGCTGATCGGTTTGCCCCTGTATAAGACCGGGACGGGGCGGCCCCCTTCGTCGCTGTGGACGAGATTGGTCGGCACACCGAGTTGGCGATAGATCGTGGCCAGCACGTCGTTGATGTGAATGGGGCGGTCTTGTGGGACTTCGCCCCGAGGATTGCTGGTGCCGATGAACTGGCCCGAGGTGAGGCCGCCGCCGGCCATCACGATCGAAAACACGTTCGACCAGTGATCGCGGCCCGCCGTCTTGTTGATGGTGGGGGTTCGTCCGAACTCGGTGATCACGGCGACCAGCGTTGAGTCCAGTCGCCCGCGCTGTTCGAGATCATCGATCAATGCCGAAACGGCCCGGTCGAATTCGGGCAGCCGCGTGTTCTTCAGTGTTTTGAAACCGTTGGAGTGTGTGTCCCATTCTTGGTTGATGGAAAAATTCACCAGCGTGAATGGCACTCCGGCTCCGGCTAGTCGCCGGGCGAGGATCGCCTCTTGACCGACTCGCGTGTTGCCGTATCGTTCGCGCAGGTCGGCCGGTTCCTGGGAAAGATCGAAGGCGTCGCGCGTTGTCTTGTGGGCCAGCATATCCATTGCTTTGCGCTGAAAGACGTCCATTCCGTCCATCGTGCCGCTGGCATCGAGCAGACGGGGCAGTTGATCCAATTGCTGAAGCAGTTTCAGCCGATGATCGAAGCGCCGCAAGTCGGCCCCTTTCGAGACACTCAGGTTGGGCGGCATCTTGAAGGCGCTCTTCGCGTCCGAAGGTGGCAGCCCCGACTCGAACGGATCGTGGGCCATGCCTAAAAAGTTCGCCGCCGCATACCGCACGCGGTCGCCCAGTTGCCCCTTGTCGGGAATGCAAACGTAGGGCGGCAGCCCTGGCTGGCGGGACTGCAAGCTTTTCGCCACGATCGAACCCATCGACGGTTTGATGTTGCGGTTTCGCGTGGTGGTGTTCGCGCCGGGATAGTTATAACCGGTCAACACCCAATGAATGGCCGCCTCGTGACTGGGAGTGGCATGATGCACGCTGCGCAGCACGTTGTAGCGGTGCGCCCGCTGGGCCAGCAGAGGCAAATGCTCACAAATCGAAACTCCCGGCAAGCTGGTGGCGATCGGCTGAAACTCGCCGCGAATTTCGGAAGGCGCATTCGGCTTTAGATCCCACGTATCAAGATGCGAACAACCACCTTGCAGCAGAATCACAATCGCCTGTTTGGCTTGGCCGCGGCTGGACGGTTCATCGTTCGCCGATGCTCGCGACGAGGCGATCGTCGGCAAAGCAAACGCGCCGACCGCGACACTGCTGCTACTCAGAAACCAGCGGCGGTCAAAAGGCCTTCGCTTGTTGCCGTCTCTCAATGTCGCCACGGGATTTTCCCTTCGCGCTTGACACATAAGTAAGCACTGATCGGTTTGCCTACTGTAATCATTCGCGGTGGCCGGGGTCAAGGCGCAGTTGTTTCCTGATACTGTTCCCAGGCCGCTTTCTGAAACAGTTTGGCTTCTTCCGCCGAGACTTGGCCCTTCCCGCATTTGTTCGTCAGCCCAACGGGGTTTTGCTTCGTCATCGTGGCGTACAGACAACACGCGCCGATGTAGGCCGCCTTGTAGTTGGGATGGGCTCGATCTTTGTGATGCAAGTCGAGTTTGGGAGATTTCTTCCAAACCCTCAGACAAGTGGCACCAGCGGGCGCGACATCGGCGTTGACTTGCGCGGCCAACTCCACGGTGACGTCGTGAATCGCGGCGAACCCTTCCTTGCCGGCCGATTCGATATTAGGGCTGGCGTAGAAAACGGTCTTTGCTTTACGTTTTGCGATCTCCTTGTGAAACGTGCGGGCGGAATCAAAGAACTTCTTCCGCCCCGCCTTGCTGGGTGCCCGATAATGTTCCTGCAGTACGACAAAGTCCCACTTCTCGGAATCGAGCTTCGGTAAGGTCTGGGGGTTGTCGAGATGAGTCTGCAGCCACGCACCGCCTTTGAGCCAACTTTCACAAACCAGCCGCGGACGATCCGGCGAGGCGGATTCGGACAATTCCTGAACCATCCGCGGAACGTCCCAGCCGGCAAATTGGCTGTTGCCAATGAATAGCACTCGCAGAGTCCGCGGCTGCGAGGCTTGTTGCTGCGCGTCAACACTTTCGCTGACGAGCAAGGTAACGGCTATGAACAACAACGAAAGCAGTCTCGGTCGCATCGGCTCGTACCTCGGTCCTACTGTTGGCAACGGGATCATTCACTCTGGGCACCAGGCAGGCACGACGACATGCCCAGACTGGGTAAACTCATCGTCCTACCTCGCGAATATTTGGATTCGATGGTGTGCGATCACGGTAACCCATCCAGTTGGTAATTGCGAACGCGAGTCAGTAATTCTCGACTTTGCAAGCGGGCAACAGGGTACGCAGATTGTCAAGTCCTTGGTCGGTAACCGCCGGCGTGCGGAACAACTGAAGCCGACGCAACTGCGTAAGGCCCGTCAGATGCTTGAGTCCCTTGTCCGTCACCCGTGTATTGTCCAAGGTCAGATGAGTCAGTCCTGTTAAACGTGACAGATGGATGAGTCCCGAGTCGGTGATCGAATTGGCGACGGGCTGGGCACTAGGGTCGGGACTTTTCGGTTGAATGCCCATGCCGGCGACCAGGGTCGTGAGTCGCGGGAACTGTTGCAAGCCCGCCAGCCAATCGTCGTTCACGGTATTCCCGATCAGCTCCAACTGCACAAGGGATTTGCACTCCGATAGCTGTTTCAGGCCCTCGCTGGTGACGCTGGTGTTGAATAGTTGTAGTTGCTGTAGTTCTTCCAGCGAGACAAGGGTCGCCAGTGTTTGATCGCTCACTTCCGAACTCGTCAGTTGCACTTGCAACGCCGGCTGACCGGCACCGCCGGGAGTGAACTCTCCGCCGAGCCGGTGAATCTCGTTCCGGGCACGTTCAATTGGATTCTGCAAGTGGAACAACTCGGCTTTGATGGTGATCGGTTGGCTGCGAAACGCGACGACGTCGGTCTCGGTCGCCGCGCGCCAAAAACGGACCGTGCGGTCCGTGCTGCCCGACACGAGCGTGCCGCCATCGGGCGAGAATGCCAAGCTATTCACTATGTTCGCATGCCCGGTCAGCGTGGTTCGTTCCTCGCCTGTCTGGACATCCCATAGTTTGATGGTATGGTCGCGACTGCCCGTGGCGACAATCTTCCCGTCCGGTGAAAAGGCAATGCACTCAATCCGATGGACGTGGCCGCTGAGCGCCAATTTGCGTTTGCCGGCGAGCGACCAGAGCCAGACCGATTCTTCCCGGTCGGCCGTGGCGATCAGGTTGCCCTGTGGGGAAAACGCGATGGCATATCCGGAATCGGAGCGGCTGCCAATCCTGCGCGACTCGCCCGTGGGCAAGTCCAGCATGGTGACGAAACGGCCGATCAATGCCAGAGCTTGCCCGTTGGGTGAGAAAACCAGCGCGCTGATCGGATGCGGCTTGCCATCCTCGTCGGTGTGCTGATGGGACTGAATTAGCTGGCCATTCTCAATATTCCACAAGGCGATTTCTCCTTGTTCGTCCGCCGAAACAACGGTCGTGCCGTCTGGCGCGATGGCTAGACAGCGGACGGCGCTGGTATGTCCCTCGAAGGTGTGCTGCAACATTCCCGTCTCCACATCCCACACTCGAACCGTTTTGTCGCGGCTGGCCGATGCAACCAGTTTGCCGTCGCCGGAGAACGTTGTGCGGTATACCGTTCCCGTGTGCCCTTCGAGGGTGTGTTGCAGTTGTCCGGTGGCCGTGTCAATCAAATAAACGCCAAATCCCCAGGTGCCCACCGCCACCGTCTGGCCATCGGGAGACCAAGCCGTCGCCAGCGCGCCACGATCGACCGCGGTCGAAAGATTCTTGTCGTCTCCCAAACGCCAGACTTTCGCCATGCCGTCAAAAGAGCCCGTGACAATTGAGGATCCGCCGGGCAGAAACCGGACGGCGCGAACGTAGCCTGCATGGCCCCGGAATATCTCGCGTTGCTCGCCCGTCGCCACATCCCACAACCGCACGGTCTGGTCGAAGCTGCCACTGGCCAGAGTCGTACCGTCCGGCGAAAACGCGACTGCGTCCACGAAGCCAAGATGGCCGGTGAATTGGGCTTTCTTTTCACCCGTTTCTAGATCCCAGAGTTCGACCGATCCGCCGTCGTCACTGCTGCCGCTGGCTATCGTTTTTCCGTCCGGTGAAATGGCGATGGCGTAAGCCCGCTGGCCTCGCGGCTTGTTGATGGTGAGTACACTCTTGCCCGATTCCAGATTCCACAGCCGTATCGTCTGATCGAGACTAGTGGATACCAGCGACTTGCCGTCGGGGGAGAATGCGACCGCGAACACGGCGTTGGTATGATCCCGATAGACCGCAATCTCCTTGCCGCCGTCGGCCGCGTGGATACGGACGGTGTGGTCCCACCCGGCGGATGCGATCAACTTGCCGTCGGTAGAAAACGCGACGCCGCGAACATCCTGTTCATGGCTGGCAATCGTCGCCAGCGGTTGGCGGCTTTCCATGTCCCACAGCTTGATCGTGTGGTCGTTGCTGCCGGTGCATAGCTTTTCGCCGTCGGGAGAAATCGCCAAGCAGGCGACATATCCTTCGTGCCCCTTGAAGACTCCCTCAAGCTGGCCGCTCTCCAGATCCCACAGCTTGGCGGTTCCGTCGCGGCCGCCGGTGACCAGCCAGCGGCCATCCGAAGTCACGTCGACGGCGTAAACACGTTGTCCGTGAAGGACCGTCAGCGCCCCTGTATGGTTGACGCGCCGCCACAGGTAATGCCACTCGAACCCGCGTAGATATTGCAACGACGTGTGGGGGCCGTACTTCTCTAGCAGCGACGAAGCGCGGCGGAAATTTCCTTGATCGACCGCCTGGGTCGCCAGTGTCATGCGGGCAATGTACAGGCTTCGTTCGCGCTGTTTGCGGGCCTTCTCGGCGGCCAGCGCATGAGATTGAGAGCTGCGGGCTAAATTCTCCGCCCTCAGCGCAAGATTCGCCGCCCTAATTGCCTCGTGGTCGGCCCTCGCCTTGGCCTTCACCGCCGCGATTCTCGCTTGCACTTCTCGCAGGCGATGGTATTCCGCTCGCATCCACTGCGACATGACCACGAAAAACGCAAGCATCACGACCGTATACAGAGTCGCCACGAGCGGCTTGCGGCGACACCACTTCCAGGCTCGCACGGGCAAACTGAGCGGTCGAGCCAAAATGGGCTCGTCGGTCAAGTAGCGGTCCAAGTCTTCGGCGAGCTGCGCGGCGGTCGCATATCGCCGATGCGGTTCCTTATCCAAACACTTCAGGCAGATGGTCTCCAAGTCGCGCGGCACATAAGGGTTGAGCAGCCTGGGTGTGACCACTTCCGCCTGGCGGACCTGCAGCAAAGTTTCAATCGCCGTGCCGCCGACGAAAGGCGGCCGTCCGGTTAGCAATTCGTAAAGCACGGCTCCCAGCGAATACACATCGCTCGGCGGTCCAATCAGGCTGGGCTTGGCCATCGCCTGTTCGGGCGGCATGTAATTTGGCGTCCCCAGGATTTGGCCTGTCGCCGTGAGGTCACTGTCGCCGGAAACCTGCTTGGCCAAACCAAAATCGGTAATGCGCGGTTGATTCTGTTCGTCGATGAGAATGTTGGACGGCTTGAGATCGCGGTGCAACGTGCCTTGCTGATGGGCGTAATGAATCGCTTCGGCGATGGTCTTCACATACTGGACCGCGTCCTCGGTCGATAACGGCTGCCGGCGAATTTGTTCCGCCAGGCTCGTTCCGCGCACGTAGTCCATCGAGAAGTAGTGCTGCCCTTGGTGCTGGCCGACTTCATGGATGGCGACGATGTTCGGATGATGCAAGCTGGCGGCGACCTTGGCTTCCGAATAGAAACGTTTCACATCGTCTTCGGACGCGAGTTCTCCGGCCAGAATCAACTTGACCGCGACGACTCGATTCAGCGACTCTTGCCGCGCTTTGTAGATGACTCCCATTCCGCCGCGGGCGATCTGCTCCAGCAGCACGTAATCGCCAAAATAACGCAGCGTCGCTCCTTGCAGGGGCGTTGCTTCGCCGTCGTCCGTCACGCTGAAGCCAGCCAGTGTCGGTTGACCGGCAACTTGGAGGGCATTCGATGAAATCGGTCCCAAGGAATCCGCGAGTTGTTGAAATTGCTTGCGATTCGCGAGAAACTGGCGAAGGTCCGCCGCGACATCCGTGTGCTGCCTGAGGAACTCCTGTTCGTCGGGAACCTGGCCCGCGTGGACGGCATCCAGATAATCCGCGATCGCCTCGTTGACTCGCTCGTCGCGCGCCGCTGAATCAAGCGAACCGGCTGTCATGTGTGTCACTCCCGAGGGGAACGGAATTCAACTGTTGGATGATTAGTGGGAATCGGTGTCAAGCGTTTCTTGGGGGCCGAGTTCGCCGCGCAGATTTTGCAAACCACGTTTCAGCAACCCGGCAATCGCCGTGCGTCCGCGTCCCATATGTTCGGCAATTTGTGCGACCGACCAGCCATGCCAATGCTGCAATACGAGCGCCTCGCGCTGTGCATCCGGCAACTTGGCCAGGGCGTCCGCCAGTTGCAGCGACTGTTCACCGCACTGAAGAGTCTGACTGGGAGTCGATTGATCGGCCGCCAGCACTGCCTCCAATCGGGCCGACGAGCGATTGAGCGACGCGTCGAGCGCCCGCTCGCGGGCAATATCGCGCTTCTGGCCTCGAAACGCGCGAATGACATCCATCAGGTTGTGGACCAAGATCTGCTTCAACCAGCCGGCCAGTTCCGCCTTGGTTTGGCCGCGCAATTGGCGTCGCTGTTGGTGTGCTTCAAGCAGAGTTTGCTGGACCACGTCGGACGCGTCCAGCTTGTCCCGTAGTTGCGGCTCCAATTGCAGGCGAGCGATGGTCATCAAATACTCCCGAAAGTCGTCCAAATCCCGGCTTTCGTTGTCGTTTTCCTGAGTCATCTTCGGTCCCTGGTAATCTAGGCGTAAGAGGCCCGCGAATGGGGCGCGCCGTTTCAAGAATACCCGACCGATGACCGCGGCGCGGGCTGGCCCCAATAAGAATGCCGCGGAAAACGTGAATTCCGCTCAATCCGCCGCTGTATTGTCGTACAGGGGCAGCTTGCGATATTGCACTTCGAGCGACAGCAGATTCATCGTCGTGACATAAATGCGGCCGCCATAGTTGCCCCAGCGATCCGGGACGGAACCGCCCGGATCCCAACTGCCCGCGTTCGTGCCGCGCGTGGTTTGCGAATTCACCAGCAACGGGTGCAAGCGTTCCTCCCACTTCTTCCAATACTCGCCGCCCATGTGGCTCATGACCTGCGTGGCGTAATACCAGTAGTAAGTGTCGCGCCGGTGGCGAGGGTCAACGACGCTGGAAACTCGACCGTGGGTCGGCAAGTTCTGGAGCAGATAGTCGGCTCCTTTTTTCATATCCGGATTGCTACGTTGCCAGCCGGAATACAACCTCATCAACAAGCCGACCGAAGTCATCGTGCGGCTTGCCGTGCGGGCAGCCTGACGATTGAATTTTCGGCCACGCTTGTCTACTCCGTCTCTGGCGAATGGGTTGTACCGATACAAATGCCGCTCGGTCTCGGATTTCTGCGCCAGGTCGAGCCACTTGCGAATGTTGTCGTACGTTTCGGTGGGCACTTTCAATCCCGCCAGGTCGCCACTGTAAAGAGCCATCATCATCCATCCCGTGACCGAAGTATCGCTACTGAATCCCGGACGGTAACGCCACCCGCCGTGCTTTTCGTGTTGCGAACTGACAATGAAGTCTAGCGATTTCTGCGCCGGTTCACGCAGTTCGGGATCGCCCGTCATGCCGTAAGCTTCGCATAGTGCCAGTGCGGCGATGCTGTGGCTGTAGAGCCAGGCGCTCTTGGTCGAATACTCGTCCATCTTCAGATAAAGATCGCCATTCTCTTTTTGGTTTTTCACCAGCCATTGAACCGCGGAGCGCATGTCGTCGGCGTAGTTCCATTCACGATGCGTATACCCCGCGCCTTGAAAGGCCAGCAAGGCGAGGCCCGTGGCCGCCGTGTCACTGTTGAGTACTTCGCGGCCGTTTCGTAGCTTGGTGGTTCGCGAACCTGAATAATTGAGGCTCCAGCGGCCATCCGGCATTTGCACTCGTTTGAGATAGGCCAACCCCATCTCGATCGATCGTTCCGTGCTGGGACCAGAACTTGTCGGTCCGCCGCCGCCCTTTTTGCTTGGGGTTCGTCCTCGGAAGGCGTCCGTGGTAACGACGGCCGAGGTATTCGTGCTGACTTTTCCCCCGCTTTCTGTGCGCAGAAACCGCGTATTGGCGACAGCCTGCACTTCTTCACTGTCTTTTCTAGCTCGTCGACTGTTGACGCCCGTGTTTGGGGCGTACTCGCTTCCCAGTCCTCCGACGCCTTCCGGCGCGGACACATTCGTGGCCAAGCCGCCGCTCGTTTGCCGAGTCAGTGGGCCGGTTTCGATGCCGCCCAACGCGTCGCGCGACTTGGCGGAAGTGGACGGCGTGGCACCTGACTGAACCACTTCGGCGGACGGATCGGCGGAAGTTCCCGTCGGCAACTTGAGGTCCGTCGAGCGGCGAAGCGGAGCCCCTGCATTCGCGTTGGCGACTGAAACGCGGCCCTTGTCTTGGTCGGGCGAACTGGCTCGCATGCCAATGTTCGACCCGGCCACGATACTGGTCGTGGCGGCCACGACTTGCTGGCCGGAGATCGCGCCGGCGGGTCCGGCCACGGCGGGCGCGGTGGCTCCGCTGATGATTCGAGTCACTTCCAGTCCCTGGGCGAGCGATTCAACAGCCGGCGCGCCTCCCGAATTCGGTAGGCCGGCTGGGGCGACTTCTTCCGCTTGGACACTGGCCACTAGTTGGGCATTCGAATCGGCACGCGAAGCGGCCTTGCCCTCGGCGGAAATCCCCGCGCGAGTCGCGGATGTCGACGATTCGGCCCGGGCCACCTGATTGCCCGACGCGGATACCGTCGCGGCGCTCTCGGCGGCACCGGACGATTGGCCCGTGCCGGTCGTCCCGGTGTCGGTGTTAGCCCGCGCGACTTCCGTGGAAGTGGGGCCGGGCTGTCCCGTGCCCTGCTGAACGCTGGCGGGCGCGGCGGCGATATCCGCTGCCGTACTTGAAGTTGCCAGACCCGCACGCTCCGATCGCCTACCGCGGGCGACTTGCTGTCCCGTGACGCTTTGTTTTGATTCCGCGCCGGATGCACTTGCCGCTTCCGCGCGGGCCGTCTGGTCCCCACTAATCGCCGATGGAACCTGACTAGCGCTGCTTAGCTTGCCTGGCTGGGCACCGGCGGTAGCCGCCAAGTCGTCGCGGGCCACATCTCCGACTCTTTGCATCTGGGCGATCCGCGATGCTTCGTCACCCGTTGCGGCTTCAACTGTCGATGCCGGCAAGTCGGCCGCCGCGGTCGTGGTTAGTGTGCCGCCGCCCGCCGCGGCCCGTTCGTTGCGAGCTAGTTCTTCTTCGTCTTCTTCGTCGTCCTTGGGATCGCCCCCGCCGGATTGGGCCGCGTCGATGACGGCTTCCCCGGCTTCGGCGCGGGCCGACGAGGCATCCGCCACCAGGTTGGCCGTACTCGGTTCCGTTTGCGGGCCACTTTCCGCTTCGGCACTCGGACCGCCTGTTACGGGCGCGTCATCGCCGTGCTCTGCCCTGGCAACCGAAGTCGCTTCAGGTTGAATGGCGACGTTGGGTTGACCACCGCCGGCGGCTCGCGGCGCGCTTGGCTCGTCCGCGACCTGAGTGGCCGCCAACGCCATGCTAGGCGCTCCGCCAGCTTCGGCGCGAGGAACTTCGTTCGATTGGGATTCGAAACTCACTTGCGGTTGTCCGCCGCCCGATGCCCGCCCGGCCAGTTCTTCGGCGACCACTTGCTTCGGTCCTAGGTCAGCCTGGGACGAGCCGGCGGCGGCCGTGACAGGACCGTCGTTGGCTGTCGAGCGCGTGGCCCGAGTCGCGGCGCTGGACGAGGTGTTAGTCACCGTCGGACGAGACGATCCAGTGCGATCGGCGACGTCGACATCCGTCGCGGCGACGCTGGCGTTGGGAACCTGGGCATCGGCCGCGCTGCGAGGCACTTGGGCAACTTCCATCGGCGAAAAGTCGGATCCATTGGGTGTGTTTTGCGTGGCACGCGGCCGCTGGGCGGCATCGGACGCGTTGAGTGCCGGGTTCCGGCTGGATGGCAAGGCACGGTCCACGTTAGCCGATCGCCCCGCGCCGGCCGTTCCGCTTTCCGATCGTGCAACGGCCGTGCGAGACGGCTGAATCGAAGGGTTCCCCCTGCCCTGCTCGGCCTTGGCAAGCGACGGCGACTCCACCGCCGTGGGCGATGTCGCGACGACCGACGAGCGGGCGGCTCGCGCGGGCGAATCGCTGCTCCGCGCGGTGGGATTCACGCTCGGCCGCTGCGAAGATTCCGCGCGAACTCGCGACACACCAGCGACTTGGGTGGAAGGGCTGGCGGATTGAGTCGGTTGGGCGGCCTGCACTCGGTTGGCGGTCGGAGCATCGTTGCTTTGACGAGCGACCGCCGAATTCGTGGGCCGCACAGCGTCGGTCGTTGATCGAGCGGGAGCTTGAGCCGCGTTGGTCGCGGCGGCCATGGTGGAAACACTAGGCGTGGCTCGAGTATCGGTTCTCGCCCGGCTCACCGATTCAGGCGCGCTGGCCACGGTCGGAGCATTTTGTGCGCGCGGCTGCCGGCGCGCGGTTTGCGAGGCTTCGGCACGCGGCGAGGGTGTCGTGGCCGCGGCGGCTGAGCTGGCCTGCGTCGTGGGAGCGTCGGCGGTAGTGCTGCGAGTTGCCTGAGCCGCGCGCATGGCCGCGGCGGGCACACTGGCGGTTCGCTGCTCGGATCGGCTGGCCGGCGTGGCGACTTCCGCGCGGGCGGCGGACGTTACGCCTTCCGTTCTGGTGGTCCGTTGGGCTTGAGTGACACGCTGCGATCGAGCCGGTTGTTGCGAACGTTCGGTTCTCCGCTGTGACGGTTGGGTGGTCGCCACTTGTTGCGGAGCATCGGCGGACCGCTCGGCGCGAGCCGAAGCGGAAGGTGAGGTGTCCGCCCTTTGAACTGGCGGGGCGGGGCTTGGGCGGACCTGACTGGCTTGCGAAGTGGCGCGCGGCGTCGGCTGTGATTGCGGTGTCTCGGGTCGGGACGATTGAGCGACCGCATTCATTCGTTCCGTTCGGGGCGAAGGTCGCGGCTGGCTGGTTGTTTCCGTGGGTGTGGGCGGTTGCTCGCTGCGCCGTTGGGGTTGGGCGGCGTTCACTTGGGCGACCTGGTCGACCGTTGGCTCGGCCCGTCGGGGTGACGGCGGCGGAGCGGTGGCGCGCTTGACCTCGGAAACGGGAGTCGGTTGGGCTTGTTGATCCGTTGAGCGCGCGGTGGTGGGCAGCGCGGCGGCTTGGACGTCCGCTCGTGGCGTGATCTTGGGTTCGGCAACTTCACGAGGCAGCGTGGCGGCGGCCGTCGTTTCCACGCGCGGCGCTTCCCGCTGTTCGCGCCGCGCCGTCGCGACCGAGGCGCTATTCACCTGCGTAGCTGGTTCTTGAACCGCTTGGCGGCGCGGAACGCGCTGCGATTCACTTCGCTGGACGGTCGTTTCGGTCGGCTGGACAGCTCGACTGGGCGACTGGCGCGACGTTTCCGGAAGCTCGGCGGCGGTGCCCGAGCGAGCCACGTCGAGCCGAGTTTCTTGTTTGGTTAGCTTGGAAAGCGTGTTGCTTTGACGGGGCGCGGTTTCCGATGGCTGGCGGCGCTGATTGGCGGTCGGTTGAACGGTCGGCTTCGGCTCGGGAACTTCCGTTGGTTGGGGGCGTGGGGGCGGTTCTTCTACTTCGGGCTGTTCCCGCTCCAGTTCTTCTGGTTCGGGCCGCGGCGTATCGGTTTCGACGATGCGTTCGAATTCAAGTTGTTGTCTATCGCGCCGAGGGACATGTGTATAGTTGGGCGTGACGACTTCACGCGGGCGCTGCAAATCGACGATGTCTTCATTGGGCCGCAGCATCTTGCTGAAAACCACGATTCGCTCGGTCATGACCGCCAGCCCCAAGTGCAGGATCAGGCTAATTACCAAGGCGAATTGCATCCAGCGCTTGATGTAACGGCTGCGGATCTTGCTGAGCGCGAAGATCATGGCACCGATCAGCACGGGCAAGACGATCAGCGATCCCACCAGCATCCACGGCCGATTGATGTAGACCAGGATCAAGCTGAGCAAGAACCCGCCGAGCACGAACAGCGCTACCAGAACCGGCCAGAATTGATCCTCAAACGCTTCACTCGCAGTTTCCTGCTTGCGAATTATCCGCCGGATCTTTGCCATCGATTCACTCCCTTGCCTATCAACTTTCGCCGTCGATGGTGATCGAGTACGATTCGATACCAACTTTTTTGCAGAGATTCATCACGCTGACCGCTGGCTGCAATTCTACCCGTTTATCCGCTCGAATGATCACGGATTGCGTGAGAGGATTGGCGGACTTCGCGGTTCTTAAATGCCCTTCTAACTGCTGTTCGGTCACAATGCCGCCGTTAAAGTGAATCTTACCGGTGCGGTCTATATTGACAAAAATCTCTTTCGGTTCGATCACCATCGGCATCGCTTCGCTGGCGGTGGGCATCGGAAAGTCCATTTCTAGATCCTCCTCGGCGAAGCGGGTCGCGACGAGGAAAAAGATCAGCAGCAGAAACACCACATCGATGAGCGGTGTGATGTTGAGCGCGGCGAGCGCCCGTCCCTTTTTGAGCTCCACGGCCATTATGCGTTCACTTCCGAGGTGATCCGAATTTCAAATGTCGCATCATCGCCGCCCAATTCTTCACGGTTTCGGACATTTGCATTTCGGATTTTAAATTTGTTTCGGATTTCGATATTCGAATTATTCGGTCTTTGAATGCGGTCATGCCATTCCAAAGTAACCACCTTACGACGAAGTCGTAGCGGGACGTCGGGGACTCTTTGGTTCGCCCTCCACAGGCGGCGGTTCAACGTCCGCCGGTTCGTCGTCCATTTGACGATTGAATCGGACTCGGCCTTCGTAACGTTCGACTTGTGGCAGCAGGTTAAATAACAGTTCGTCAATTTGATGGAACAAGGAAGTAATGCGTCCTTCAAAATAGTGCGCCATCACCGCCGAAGGGATGGCAATGAACAATCCGCACAACGTGGTGACCAGAGCGGTGTAGATTCCGCCGGCCAGCACTTCCGCCTTATTCTGGCCCGGGCTGAGTTGCGCCGTGTCGTAGAACGCGGTGATCATGCCCCACACGGTTCCCAGCAGTCCCCACAAGGGAGCAACCGCTGCCGCTAGACTCAACCAACGCACATTGGTGTAAAGGCGATTGGCCTCGCGTTCACTGGCCTCTTGAACGGCATGTTCGACTTCCGAATGGGGACGGCCGACCTTGAGCAGCATGGCGCGAATGACCGTCGATGCCGACGAAGGGAATTGCTGACAAAGCTTGTAGGCCTGCCGCGGGTCAAAGCCGCCTTGCTTGCCGCCCAGACGTCCCAAACCCGAGACCAATCCGTCGGGAATCACGCGTCCTCGCCGCAGGCCGATTACTCGCTCGATGGTCATCGTCAACACACCAATCGAAACCACCCAGATCGGCACCATGAAAAACCAGCCGCCCTGGCGGAGCAGTGTGAGTACCTTGAGGCCGCCGACCTTCGACGGCGCGGCGGGAGCAGCATTTTCTGGTGCGGCAGTCTCCGGCTCCTCGGTGTCCGTGCCCGGTTCATCGCCAGCCAAATCGGCACTGGGACTGTCGCTCCCCTCCTGAGCCGAAGCGGGTGTCCACAGCAGGCCCTGAAAGACCATCAGGCAGACCGCGGACAACATCACAAAACAAAAGATGGACTTCCACCGTGGCGATTCATTCAAGAGCATTTTGATTCTCTTTACTATTTGGCTTCCATTGGACCAGAACGATTCCACGCGACAACAAGCGTGAACACCGCGGACGGCTCGATCAAAATGAGGAGGTTACTTGAGGGCCTTGAGTACCTTGAGCCGCTCTTGGGCCTGGGCTGCGTACGGGCTCCGCGCATGCTTCTCAACGACGTAAGTGTAGAATTCGATTGCCGATTCGATCAGTTTTCCGCGCTGCGGTTCCTTGGCGTCCTTGATCCGCACTTCGTAGCAGCGGGCACCTTCGTATCCCGCTCGCGCCTGCACGGACTTGATATCGTCGGGCGCTTTATTGCCACCAAAACCAAAGCGAACATTGCCGAACTCCTCGACGGCTTGCTCGAATTCCTTTTTGACGAAATAAACTTCACCCGTTTGGAACAAGGCGCGAGCTCCCACGACGCCCGGGTCGTCCGCTGCCTTTTTGAAGGCGGCCAGCGCTTCGTCTAGTTGGCCGAGTTTGAAATGGGCCCGGCCCTTTTCAAAGCTGGCTTCTTCCACGACCGAGCTATCGGGAAAATCTTCCGGGATGGTGGCCAGGAACTTCAATGCCTCGGGCCATTTCTCGAGACTGGCGGCGCTCTGTCCACCGTGCAGCAGAACGGTTGCCTTCAGGTCGTCGGCGATGTTCTCGGCTTTCTCGACGGGGCCGCGCGCGGCGGTAAACGCGGTCAGTGCGTTGGCGTAGTCGCCTCCGTGGAAATACGACTCGCCCAACATGTGCGATGCCGAGACGTAGAGGGCACCCTTGGGAAAGGCAGCCATCTGCGCGGCGAATGCCTTGCCAGCCTCGTCGAACTGGTCTCGCATATAGAGCGTCCAAGCAAGCTTGTACGACGCCTGTTCTTTCAACGCGTCTTTCGGTGCTTTCTCCTTGGCTATCGAAAATACTTTCGCCGCGCCGGCATAATCCTCGGCATTGAACAACGCTTCGCCGTCGTGGTAATAAGCTTCGGCGGCAAAGTGGCTGTCGGGATAATCTTGGGGCAGCTTGCGAAATGCCGCCAGTGCCTGCTCGTCCTGGCCGTCGTCTTTCAGAGACCACGCCAACTCGTACATCGCCCGATCCGCAATCTGATCCTTGGGATCAAATTCCAGCAGCGCCGTGAAATCGGCCGCCGCCGTCTTGAATTCCTTCAGCTTGACATGGACCCGTCCTCTTTCAAAAAGGGCAGCGCAGCGGCGCGGCCCCTTGAGTTCCGTTTCGAGAAACGCCGTGAAATCGGCCACTGCTTCTTGGTACTTTTCCGTTTGCCGCCCTGCCATGCCGCGACCAAACAGCGCCTCGGCGACCAACGCATTCCCCGGATGCTTTTCGATCAAAGCGGTGAAGGTGGCGACGGCCTCCTTGAACTGGTCCTGATTAAACAGCGACCATCCCATGTCAAAATAGGCGGCCGGTGCGTAACCTGAATCGGGCGTCTTTTCGATAACCGCCGAGAACTGCGCGACCGCCTGCTTGTGGTCGCCTTTGGCGGAGTAACATTGCCCGAGCCGATAGTAGCCCTGGTCGGTAAGGTGGCTGTTGGGGAATTTCTCAAAAAACTGTTCCAAGCGGGCGATCGCGTCGTCCGTCTTTTCAGATTGGAACAGGGCCCGCGACCAAGCCAACAGCGCGGCGTCGGCCTGACGCCAGGTGGAATCCGCCGCGAACGATTTTTCCATCGCCGCCGCCGCCTCGTCGTATTGCTCCAGCGCCATGTGGCTCATTCCGACTAAGTACTGGGCCTCGGCCAGCAGCACCGGTTTCCCCAACAGCTTGAGATTATCCGTCAGTGAGCTGATGGCAGGTTCAAATTTTTCCTGGTTGTAAAGCACATTGCCCAGTCGTACATGCCACAGCGGGAAGTCGGCGTGATCCTTGTAGCCGGCGATCAAGTCCGTGTAGCCCGCCTCGGCCGGTTCGAATTCACCCTTCAGCCGGTGACATTCGGCGGCCACGTATTTGACGTCCGCATCGAAACTGTTTTCCGCGAATGATTTTAGAAACGTGGCGCAGTGCTGCAGTGCCGCGTCGTATTCCTTCAAATCCATGCCAGCAAAGGCCGCGTTGTACAGGGCTTGCGGAGCGAGCGCATGTTTCGGGTCTGCTTCGTACAGCTTGAGATAAAGCGCCAGTGATTCGGCCTGCTTGCCTTCGATTGCCCAGGCCGCGTCGGCCTGATCCATTTTTAGATTGGCGACAAAGGGGCTCTGGCCGGCCTTGGGAAGCACGCGGCTGCATAGCTCATAGGCTTTGTCGGGTGCCTTGCTGGCCAAATGAATGCGGGCTGCCAAGTGCGCGGCTTCCGCCGCGTTGCCGGGATCACTTTGGACAACCTTGTTGAGCCATTGGAGAGCCTCTTCGGAGGCTTTGCCTTGGTAATAGAACTTGCCGGCGTTTATCGTGGCACTGGGCACATACGACGAGTCGGCGAACTGCGAAACCACTTTTGCAAAGAGCTGGGCCGCTTCGAGGAATTGGTCCAATTCGACCTGGCAAGTCGCTTGGTTGTAGAGCGACCGATCGGCCAGCTTGAACCCTTTCACTTGGGCCACTTCGCCGAACTGTTTCAGCGCCGCTTCCAACAGCGGCTTCGCGGCATCCGGCGTTTGCGACTTCTTGGCGGCCAGCCCGCGCTGCAACAGTGTATCGCCCTTGCGCATTTTGACCTCATGCAGCAGCGCGTCTTTACTGTAGTCCCTGATAAAGACGTCGTAGATTTTGCCGGCCTCCACAAATTGGCTCTGCTCTTCGTGCGTCACGCCCAGCGCGTAGGTGGCATCGGCCCGCAGCGGCGAGTCTTTCAATGCCGTATCGTTCACCAAACGTGAGTAGGGCGCGATCGCCTCCGCTGTCTTGCCGCCCCGATAAAATGATTCGCCTTGGAAATAGAGAGCCTGATCCAAGTAGTCTCCCTTCGGGTACTTAGCCAATTGCCTAGCGAACGCGTCAGCCGCTTGAGCGTAGATTGCCGCGCTCCCCTCGGTCATGCTCTTGGCCTGCGTAAAAAGACACCAGCCGAGATTCAAGAGAGCTTCCTCGCCCAACGCGAAGTTCGGAACGGCGATCCACTTTTTCGCGACAACGTCGAAGTGCTTGGCGGCCTTTTCGAATTCGCCAAGCTGCCGATAGCAAATGCCGGTGTAGTGCTGCGCCTTGGGTGTGAGTTCGGTGTTGGGATACTTTTCGAGGAACTGCTCCCAACGCTTGACCGCGAATTGAAAGTTGTCTTCATTTTGGGCATTGGCGGCCGTCGAATAGAGCCGGCGGGCGGCGGCGTTCGGTTCGGCCAGCTTCTGTTTTTCTTGCGCCAGCGAGCGGTTACCGGCGGCAGACAAAAGAGTCAGCACCGCTGCCAAATAAATCCAAAGTTCCATTCGAAAAATACGCGTTCGTGGCATTGCGCAATTCCTATTTGATGATTTCCAAGTCAACGGGAAGTCGTGGTTGATCGCCGCTGGACGGGCCAGGGCGTATTGAATCGAGCAGGAGAAATTATACCTACCTCGAACTCTCCCAAAGGAGATGCAACGGAACGACTCCCAGCAGAATAGCAATGAATTGTGGATAGAAGAGACTGTTGTGTATCCATGACGAGGGGATGACGCCTCCATCATTCTCTGTCCGTGGTCAAATCCTTCACGGACCGCCGTGGCACTTCCCTCGAGGGCGGCCACTTAAGTGTCTGCGTAACAGCAGTTTACCGTGATTTTTTGATTCGCGAAAGCAGGAGCAGACAGATGGTGGGCCAGTGATGGCCCGTGCCGCGTGCCTGTTCTCCGTTGACTTCCGAGCCACGTCATCAATATGGCCATCGACCCAGAACAACGTTACAAGAGACTGCCGTTAAACATTGTGCATTTTGGTTAGAATCAAGCAGCGGATCCGTGTGCTGCTTCATTCAGCAATGATCCCGAAGGGCGGACCAATCCGCTTGTTCGTTCCCGCCTGCCGCAACTGTCCGCTGTTCGACGACATCAACTGGGTATAGATCAGGTAGTCGATCGATTCGGTTAGAAATGCCGTTCTTTGGCTGGCGTACAAGACGTTCACACCACCCGGATGATAGCTCGACGGCCGGGCGAATTTGATATTTCCGTCCCCCTCGCCTACCTGCTGATTAATTCGCAACAAGAGGTCGCCCGGGTCGGGCTCGCCATGGATCGTCTCGGCCACCCACACAAAACCGACGCGTGATTCCTGATCGTCGGTCCAGCTTCCGGAATCGACATTTTCCGTGATCAGCAGAGTTGTGTCCGCTCCGTCACCTTCATTGAGCATCGCCAGGGAAGCCGAGCGAGATTCGACTTCGGAGCGAAGAAAGTGGTCCATGAAGATACCATTCGCGGTCCAGTCCGGCGGCGCGGTCGTGGTGGGCCTGGCGTCGGGCAGCCCGCTATTGACCACGAAGCTCATGCGGTTTAGGGGAAGCTTCCTGTTCGGCGGCCGATCCGCCGGGCAAATGAATTCGAGAATTAGGGATTCTGGCACGGCTCCGCGAGTCGCGCTAGGACCCTCCGGGCCGTAGTCCGAGAAAATGGGCGCGTAGGTGCGAGTTTGTAGATCGGGCAACTCGTAGCGCAGGGTTTCTTCGTTGAATTTCAACTCGGCCGGCAGTTTGAGAACGTAGGGCAAAATCGGGAACGCCCAACTGGTTGGCTGGCGATCGCCATCGGTGGTGGTCGCCTGCGAATTTCGATACCCGGGAAAACTCGTAAACTGCGTTTCATACCGTTCCAACGCCAGGCCAGTGTGGATTTGCCTCATCTCGCAAACGGTGCGGTGCGAGCGAACGCGCATCTGTTGAATGTAGGGCAACAGCAGCGTGAGACCGCCCATCAACAGAATTGCGACAATGACGACTTCCCCTCGTTTCATTGGAACCAACGTCTCCAGTTCGTTGCCGTGCTAAGGCCTTTCCTACAGGATTCACTACGCCAAGTGCTCGGTCCCGGTTTGTCGGCCCGAGCCATTCCATCGGTGCCGAACATGTTTTTCCAGGGATAGAGCCCCGCGCGGCATTGAAATCGCTTGACAAATTCTACCATCCCGAGTGGAATAAAGGCGGTAGGGTGGCAGAACGGGCGTGAGAGGTACGGCCTGTGCCGTATGTCCAATCTCACTGAGAACGTTTGACCACTTAACAATCCACCATCCCCCAAGGAACGGTGTACATGTCCGCCCCTACCCTACTCTCACACGCACCCTATCGTGACCGTCGCGGCTTGACCGTTTTGGAAGTCCTTGTTTCGGCAGCCTTGGCGATGGTCGTCATTTTGGCCATGGTGCAAATCTTCCGGGTTGCCAGCGCCCAAATCACCAACGCGAGGGCCTCGCTACAAATGTCGGGGCGCTTGCGCAACACCACCAACCAATTACGCCGGGATCTTGCGGGACTAACGGTCTCGGTAAGGCCGTGGACATCACCCGCCGACGGCGCGGGCTATTTCGAATACATCGACGGATTTAGTCGCGATGGCGATTCAAACGGTGACGGAACCGCCGACGTTTCCATCGACGTTCAACCCGCGCCCAACGGCGTCCTGGACGCGTTTGAAGGGAAGGACAACGTCGATCTAAGTTATGGAGACATTGATGACGTCATTATGTTTACCTCGCGCAGCGATGACGAACCTTTCATCGGGCGGTATGTTAACCCTGACTTTGATCGCGTGGGGGGTGAAACGCTGACCGATACTTCGGACGACTTTGTCGACGTGATTACTTCGAAGTTCGCCGAAATTGTTTGGTGGACCGAGTTCAACGATCGCAACGCCAATAATGTCTGGGATATTGGCGAGGAAATTAATGTCTACCGGAGAACGTTGCTGATTCGCCCCGATTTGAACGACTCGGTAACCGGCAGGCTTGTCACGGGCGACTACACCGACATCGATACATTCATTAATCGCAACGATGTTTCAGTCCGCCTTGCCAGGAATCAGACAACCGGGGTTGTTCTGCGCAATCCAAGTACGAATATGCCGATTATTATCGCGAATACGTTGGAGGATCTGACAAAACGAGAGAACCGATTCGCGCATCATGTCCACCCCGACATTGATGGTGACATGATAACTCATTTTCCCTATCGGCTGAATCGCTATACGCTAGGAAAATTCATCTTGGACGACATCATCACGCCCGCACCGGTGCCAGCCGACCCGGGACTTGTGCTTCGCCGGGGCGAAGATGTGATGCTTTCCAATGTGTTGTCTTTTGATGTCAAGGCATTCGATCCACTAGCGCAAGTGCAAGTTGTGGGGAACGCGTTGGTCGAGCCGGGTGATCTTGGATTCGGTAATGGGACGACCACCGGACTGGGCGCATTTGTGGACCTGGGATATCGCTGGGACTCAGATTTGGATTCAACCGCCGATGTCGTCGCGGGCACTCCGGACCCTGAGTCAATTTTTTCGGAAGCTCCCGCCCTACGTTCGCAGCTATATGAAAGAAGCGGTTTTCTTACTTCGGATTCAAGCATCATCCCGGTTGTGCGTCCATCCGTGGCCGGCGAACCAATTTTCGTTTACGACACGAGTTCCGCCCACTATGAATACGATGGCGTGAATCAGGAAGCGGCTCCCGGCGGAGATTTCCCACTCAGCAGCATTCCCAACACGGGCGTTTTCGACCAAGGGACCAACAACGTCGATGACGATAATATCAACGGAACCGACGATCCGGGCGAGCGGGAAACGAGCCCGCCCTATCCGATCCCCATGCGTGGTTTACAAGTGACGATTCGCGTTATCGAGATTGATACCAAACAGGTGCGGCAATCCTCCGTCATTAGCAATTTCACGAAGTAGAACGCGCGACCACGATCCAATTCTCCCCGCACTGGCAAGTTGAGCAATCCGCACATCATCCGGCTGCGCGGCCCGTGGCAATACGAACCGCTGGCCCGCACCTTACTCTTGCCCAGCGGCGAGGTAGAAACAGAAGGTGGCGATCTGCCGCCGCCGGGCCGCATTCAGATGCCGGCCGATTGGGGCGATTCGCTGGGGCCCGATTTTCGCGGCCGCGTGCGATATCAGCGGCGATTTGGTAGTCCCACTGGCTTGTCCTCCGGCGACCGAGTCGAACTGGTCGTCGAAGCGGTGGATGCCCGCGGCCGTGTCTCGGTGAATGGAACATCGCTTGGCGAGATTTACTTTGCGGATCCGCCCGCGCGGTTCGATATTACCGCCCGGCTTCTTCCTAGCAATCTGCTCATTGTTGAAGTCGAGTTGCCGAGGCTCTCTTCTGAGAGCCCTCCCCTGCCCCGCCCCGGCCGCGATGGCCTACCGGGCGGATTGATTGGTGAGGTTCGCCTGGAGATTTTCGATTTGGACTAAATGTCCATCACCGCTTCGACGTCCTTGGCGATTTTGGGTGGCCGCGAGAGGAGCGAGATGGCCACGAACAGGGTCATCGAAAGCAGCAGTGCGATCGCGCCTTCGTGGATTCCATACGGCATTCGGATCTGAGCCACTTTTACAATGAAGTTGAATAACAGGCTAGAAATGATCGCAATGTTCGCCGCCCAGGGTGTGGCTCGTTTCCAGTTAAAGCCGATGGCGACGGTGGGCACCAGCGCGGCGGCAAAGGTTCCC
>JAJDEH010000112.1 GCA_029259935.1 Planctomycetota bacterium | reverse complement strand
GGGCACAGAAGTTCGACTATTCGGTCGAACTGCTCGACCGCAACGACAACGACGAGGCCGGCATTAACCGGGCCACGATCGCCGTGCGGGGGCCGATGGCATATGGCTACCTCAAAGGCGAAACGGGCATGCATCGGCTGGTGCGGATCAGTCCGTTCAATGCCGACGGGAAGCGTCAAACGAGTTTTTCGGCCGTCGATGTCTCGCCGGAAATCTCCGACGATATCGAAATTGAAATCAGCCCCAACGAGGTGCGAGAGGATACTTATCGGGCCAGTGGCGCGGGCGGCCAGCACGTGAATAAGACGGACAGCGCGATTCGATTGACCCATCTACCGACCGGCGAAGTCGCCCAGTGCCAGAACGAACGCAGCCAACACAAGAATCGAGCCACCGCGTGGAAGATGCTGCGGGCCCGGTTGGCCAAGCGCGAAGAAGAAAAACGCGAGGCCGAAGAGGCCGAAAAGTATAAGAACAAGGCCCGCGTCGGTTTCGGTTCGCAGATTCGCAATTACTTTTTGCATCCCGATCAACGCGTCAAGGACGCTCGCACCGGACATTCCGCCGGAAACTTTCAGTCGGTTTTGGATGGCAACATCCAGGATTTTCTGGATGCCTATCTGCGATGGCGGGTGGGTGAGGAAGGCTAGAATTTGGTCAGGACTTAGTTTTCAGTGGCTGGGTTAGAACGACGTGAGCCCGGTCGAACAACGTGAGCCCCCAGCCCAAAACCAACCTGCGACGCAAGGCTAGTAACCGTTCTCCCCCTTGCCAAGGGGGAGCTAGAGGGGGTCCCGATCTGTCTACTTCCATCCATCAACAACAACATTCATGCCGAAGATCTTAGAAATCCTCGACGACCAGCACCGCGGGCTGTGCCTGATGTTCAACCGGCGGCAGGATCGGTACTACCATCAAATTGCCGCGGTTGACGGCACTGAAGTCGTCCCGCTGATCACCTCGGTTGAGGGAACCAACGAAGACTGGCCCAGCAGTCCGCCGCTGCAGGAACTGACGGTCGAACAACGCGCTGCGGGACCGGTCGCGTTGCTCGTCGGCCGAGCGGGCACCAGCCATTGGTCAATGAGCGTGGAACTGAACTGCCCAAACCAGCAGATCGATTTTGATGTGGCCTGCCGCACCGCGAGCGATCCACGGCAGCTTGGTAGTCTGTACACCGGCGAGGCCGCTCTGGTTCGTGCCGACGAGAATGGCGCGGTCATCGGCGGTCTGGCCCAACTGGCAATTGCACGCGACAGCGCGCTAAGCGACGCCAAGATAGAGTTGACGGCGTCTCGCCTAGAGCTTCGCGTTGCGGCCTCCAGCGACAAACAGCCCGCCACCTTTCGCTGGAAGTACTCGATTTCGCGAATGTAGACGCAGTGGAACGATCGCGATAACAAATTCCAAGCGCGATGATCGAAGTCAGTTTGAGTTCGTGCAAGGCGAACCAACTGCGGCTAACGCTGGCTGAGTTCGTGAACCGCGTCAACTAGCGCGATGGCGTGGTCGACCGACGTTTGCTGCAAGACGCCGTGGCCCAGATTGAAGATGTGGCCCGGCCGGCCGCCTGCCTGATCAAGAACCTCTTTAGCCCGCAGACGAATTTCCTTGGGGCTAGAAAACAAGACAAGCGGATCCAAGTTGCCTTGCACCGCTTTGTCGTGGCCCACCGTTTGCCAGGCCTGATCCAAGCGAACTCGCCAGTCGATGCCGACGACCGAACTGCCGCCTTCGGCCAATAGCGGCAACAGCGCGGGGTTGCCAGTCGCGAAGTTGATAACGGGAACGCCGGGTGTCACACCTTGGATGATGGCTTGCACGTAGGGCAAGACATAACGCCGGTAGTCGTCTGGTCCCAGGCAGCCGGCCCAAGAATCGAACAATTGAACGCACTGAGCACCGGCCGTGATTTGAGCATTGAGATAACGAGTCACCGCGCGAGCGAATCGTTCCATCAATGTTCGCCACGCGCCCGCGTCGCGGTACATAAGTGTCTTGGTATGTAGGTAATTGCGGCTGGCTCCGCCCTCGATCACATAGCTGGCCAGCGTGAACGGCGCGCCGGCGAAACCGATCAAGGGCATGTCGGCCGGCAAGTCGTTCCGCGTTTGCCGTACCGTTTCCATCACGAAATGCAGTGAGTCGACGCTTTCCAGTTCCAACACGCGGTCGACATCCAGCGGCTCGCGAACTGGGTTATGGATGACCGGTCCTTCGCCTTTGGCAAATTCCAGATCCAAGCCCATCGGTTCCAGAATCGGCAGCAGATCGGAAAAGATGATCGCCGCATCGACGCCCAACCGTTGGACGGCGGTACACATCACCTCACTGCACAGCGAGGGGTTTTTACACAGTTCGAGAAAAGTCATCTTTTCGCGCACTTCGCGATACTCGGCCATATAGCGGCCCGCCTGGCGCATCAGCCACACCGGGGTGACATCCGTCGGCTCCAGCCGGCAGGCTTTCATGAAGGGGCTGTCGTACCAGGGCGCGCTGGAATCCATTACATCGGAATTGGGACCGGAGAGCATAAGCGAGACATGTTTCTTTCGTTGTAAGATTTCAGCGGCACGCTGCGAAGCGGCCACCACCAGTTGCCCCATTTTGGGATGCTCCGGTTCAAGATCAACCGGGAATTGCTGGTCTCGCAGCATTTCGCTAGTCGTGGGTCCGATCGAGGCGACCACGGTTTCGCGAAAGCATTCAGGCAGTTGGTCTTGCACGCCAAGCTGCTCGGCCACGCGGATCAAATTGACTACTTGGTGCGCGGAGGTGAATAGAATCACGTCCAATTGGCCGGCCACGAGTCGTTGCACGTTTTGCTTGAGGGGCTCGACATCTTCCGGCAGATCCCAACGATAAACGGAAACGTTCAGCACTCGCGCGCCGCGGGCTTCCAGTCCCGCCACGAGGCTTGGGTTCGGTTTGCCGTATTCCTGAATAGCCACGGTTTGATTGGTGACGGAAAGCTGCTGGTCGATGGTGGTCAGCACATCGCGCCACGTATTGGGCTCGGGAACGCGAATCGTCGGCGCGAGGCCGGCTTCTTTCATGGCCGCCACCGGCTTCGGCCCGCGAGCGATCGTTGTAATGTCGGCCAAGGCAGTTAGATAACGATCGCGGTCGACATGTTGTTCCACGGCCGTCAGCAGATGGCGAAAACCGACGCCCGTCAGAAAGATGACTGCTTCAATCTCACCCGTGATGAGACGGTGGGCAAAGTCGACGCTGGTCGACGTTTCCGCCAGCGCTACTTCCCTCATGGACGGGCTAACGAAAGGCTGGCCTCCCATTTTTTCGATCAGCCGAGCCATCTCACCGGCATTACGGCTTTCCAAAGAAGCAACACGCAATCCGTCAAAGTCTAGGGATTCGTTGGGCATTCTCAAAAGCGGTGGAAGTGATGGAGGGGGCACATGGGCCTCGCCGACCCCCGAGGGCGACGGTCAATTTCATGCTACTTCAGTTTGCGACAAGTAGAAAGTACGGGCAGCATGGACCGCGGGCACTTCTACCCGCGAGCCTCGATGCTTGGTAAGATAGATGTTTCCCTGCGAAGTAGAAGTACACGCGACGAGGTAATTTGAATGTCGACTTCCACCACGGCGGAACTAGATCAACTGCAATCCGAATTGTCGTCAGGCGGCGTTGAAGCCGTTCTGCGGCGATTGGCGGATCAACTGCGTGAAAAGAAGCAGTATCACGAGTTGTTTGAAGCCTTGAAAATGCAGGTTCGCCAGCGCGCCGGCCTGCCGGTGACCTATTCCGATTCAGGCGACGAACTGGAGCCTCAGCAGCGCGATCAATTGGAAGACGGCTTGGTCGAGGCTTGCCGCGATGTCGGTCTGCTGTTGTTGCGGGATGGAAGAATTCGAGAAGGCTGGATGTATATGCGTCCGGTGGGAGATAAGAGCGCGGTCGCCGAGATCCTTCAGCAAACTGAAGTGCACGACGACAATATGGATGAGCTCGTCGAAGTGGCACTGAACGAGGGAGTCGACGTACGCCTGGGATTTCAAATGGTGCTGACCAACTACGGTACCTGCAACGCGATCACTACTTATGAATCTCAAATGTATCAACGCAGCTTGGCGGACCAGCAGTCCGCCGCCGAGTTGCTTATCGAACATTTGCACCAAGAGCTGACCGTCTCGCTGAAGACCGATATCGCGCGACAAGAGGGAACCGAGCCACCCGAGACCAACTTGCGAGATCTGGTTGCCGACCGCGAGTGGCTCTTTCAAGAACACTCGTACCACATTGATACCACGCACCTAGCATCGACCGTCCGCTTCGCGCGGGTCGTCGACAGCGAACCACATCTCCGCCTAGCCCGTGATCTGACCGAATATGGCTGCCGGCTGAGTTCGCAATTCCAGTATCAAGGCGAGGAGCCGTTCGCCGAGGTTCACACCAGCCATGCCTTGTTTTTCAAAGCTGTCTTGGGCGAGGACGTCGACGAGGGCTTGAAGTACTTCCGCGAAAAGGCGGAGACCTTGGACATCCAGGAGATTGGGACGGCGGCGATCGAGGTCTTTATCGATTTGCTGGCGCGCTTGGGCCGCTTCGACGAGGCGATCCAAACGACCATCGACATGATGCCCGAGGATGGGCAGGCCCTGGGTATCGCCCCCTCGCTGCTGGAACTATCCCAGCGAGCGGGCAACTTCGATTCGATGATGGATTATTGCCGCCAACGCGAAGACTTGCTTGGCTTCGCAACTGGACTGGTCCACGCCAACGTCAAGTGACCCGCGAGGCAGTGGTTCGTGCGCGTTGCCTCAGAAGGAAAGCGCGGGGATATGATCCATCGTCAGCTTTTCGGCTAGGCTTTCCAGGGCTTCCGCGCAATCTAGATCGTGGCGGAATTGAATGAGTGGTTCGCGACTGCGCGCGGCCGCCGCGCAAGCGTCGGAGGCGGGCGGAATCATCGCGATAATGGGGCAGCTAAGATTTTGCTGCAAATAATCAATCGGAATCGGCGATGACACAACCGTACGGTTAACCACGACGGCGGAAATGTCGCCGTGGACGACACCGTCGGAAACCAGCGTACTCAATAGCACTTTGGCCGCCTGCACGGCTGCGGGGTCGCGTTCCAAAACCAAAATCACTTGTTCGCAATTTGCCAAGACAGTCTCTACCGCTGCGGTCGGCCAAGCCGGCAGGTCAAAAATAGTGTAGTTCGCATGACCGCGAAGACTCGTCACGAGTGCTTCCGCCTGTTCCGCGGTGATTTGATGATATCCGTCACCGTCCTGTGCTCCCAGTAGGACGTTCATGCCCGATGTGTGATGAATGAGCAGCCGTTCCACGCTTCCTGAGTTGATTTCCTCCACGGGGGCGTCCAGCAATTCAGCGAGGTTATGTGGATGTTCGTTCGGATAGACGCCCAAGTGAGCGGCCATCGTGCCGAAGAATCCGCGCAGATCGGCAAGAGTCACCTGCAACTCTCTTTCCACCAGCGCGACGCCCGTATTCACAGCGACCGTGGTTGTGCCAACTCCGCCCTTGGCTCCGATGAAACCAATCAACCTGCCGCTTTGTTCGGGCCACGGCGTGGAGGGTGTTGACGACCCACGCCGGCAAACGCTCCGAATGCGAGCCTCGACGACAAGCTTGGAACACGGCAACGCGATGCAATCCGCGGCGCCCTT
Organism: Planctomycetota bacterium; assembly: GCA_029259935.1. Next base: position 3,530 of record JAJDEH010000112.1, on the reverse strand, counting down.
ATTTAAGGCGATCGCCGTTTGCGAATCCATTTGTTCACAGGTGATCATGACAATCGGGACATGTTGCGTCGACGAGTCGGTCTGAAGCAACGTCAAAACTGACAAGCTGTTCAGATTCTCCAAATCGAAATCGAGAATCACAAGGTCGACCGGCCGTTCGGCGATCGTCCGCAGGATCCGCTGCTCGTCCAGCGTGCCGCCGGCAGGGTCATGCACTTCGAACTCTTGATCTAGCGCGGTCCGCAGCAACTCGTGATTTGTCGGACTCTCGGATATCACAAGGATTTGGTACATGCCAACGTCTCCGCAACAGGTGGGGCTTAGCGCGACTAGGAAGTTTCACAAACTTGCGTTAGCCCGAGCTACTCGTCAAGCTGCCAATCTAGCTCAAGACGACCATGCCGATTGTGGCGATTGCCCGGGGCGATTGGTGTGTCCAGTTCGTTTTTTGGCCTCGCCGTCAGGCCGAAGGGAGAATCGGCCAAGACATTGAGGGCGTCACCACACCGAGCGCTTCTCCACTGATCCGCTCCAACAATCCATCGAATTCTGCCACTGTTGGCTACATTCGATTCCGACGAATCCCTATTTCCGCCGTTTTGATTCGTCCCTCCCGGGCCACTTGGCCGCTTTGGCGATACAAAACTGCCTTGACGGCCAAGGGCGATTTGCGGTATCAGACAATTCTCGTCTAAATCAGAGTCGCGGAGATGTCGTGTTTTCACGGGGTAGACACGCGTCATTTCCGCACGGTCAAGCAGCGACACGTCTTATCTGAAGCTCGCTTCGACCATGCGATCGCACTTTATTCGACTTGGTTCCATGCATCAGCAGACAATTCCGTGGCTGTCTCTGTTCGCACTGCTTGCGTTGACGAGCAGCTATGCGCTGAACTGGTTGGCACGACTTGTCGCTCCGCGTTTGGGACTAGTGGACAAACCTGATTTTCAGCGAAAACTTCATCATCGGGTGACTCCATTGATGGGCGGCGTCGCGGTCTTTGTCTCGCTTTCGCTCACCTTGCTGGCATTGAGTTACTGCCATGACTGCATTGCCGTTGGCGCGGGAACGGAATCACGCCGACTGTTGGCTCTGCTTTGTTCTGGATCGATCTTCTGCCTGGTCGGATTGTGGGATGACAAGAACCCTCTTTCGCCTAGTACCAAATTTTCTTGGCAAATTATCGCCTGCCTGCCGTTCCTAGTTTGGGGGCAGTCGATAGAGTCGATTCACCTGTTTTCCGTCGAGATACCGTTGGGACGACTGGGCATGATTTTTGTCCTGTTTTGGCTGGTTTCGTGTGCCAATGTCGTCAATTTGCTTGATGGGCTGGATGGACTTGCGGGGACGGTCACGCTGATCGTCACGGGCACTTTGGCGATGCTGGCGCTAACCACTGGAAATATCCCGATGGCCGCCGTGTCGTGCGTGATCGCGGCGAGCCTGCTTGGATTTTTGCTGCACAACTGGCCGCCCGCCAAGATTTTTCTCGGCGATGCCGGCAGTCTTACGATCGGTTTTCTGGTCGGTGCCATTTCCATCGAAGCATGCCAAAAAGCGGCGACCGTTTTCACCCTTGTGCCGCCGTTGGTGGCGCTCAGTATCCCCGTATTTGATACGGCGATGGCCATCCTTCGGCGCAAGCTGACGGGCAAGAGCATCGGACAGGCCGACCGGGGACATATTCATCACAGATTACAAGCTCGTGGCCTATCCAGCCGGCAAACGTTGTTGGCAATTTCAGCTCTGTGCTTGGTGATGGGCGCGGCCGTCGTGGCTTCGGCCTACTTCCGCAACGACTGGATCGCCGGAGTGATTTGTACCTTGGTCCTGTCACTGCTTGTCGCCACGCGGATCTTTGGCCATGACGAAATGGGCATCCTTGTGGGCCGAATCCGCTTGGCGGGCACTCAGTTCGCTCATGTTGTGGGGATGCTACGTCCGTGGGCGGCAACGCAAGCCAGCGCGACTGCTCCAAGCTTGTCGACTTCAGCGTGGAGCGAAGTGCAGCGAAAGGCGACGGCAATCGGGCCGCTGCGCTTGGAAATGACCTACACCGACCGGCTTCCCGAAACGCATCCCCGTCGATTGAGTTGGGCCACGCAGTCGACCGAGGACGACGCGCCGCCGACGTGGAATTACGAATATGCGGTCGCCGGCAAAAACGAATCGCAAGTAAACGTTTCGCTGGTGGGTTATCGGGACGACAGGCCGGACTCGCAAACGCTTGACGAATTGGTGCGGGTCGTCCAAACGCTTACCGACGATTGGCCGGATACGTCCGCGGATGTCGAGCGACCGGTTGAATCTGGCCCGCCTCGGATCCTTCGAATTCCGGAACCCCGCGACGCCATCCTTGACGACGCCATTCTTGACAACGCCGTTCTTGACAACGCCGTTCTTGACGAAGACACAAAACGTCGCGCGGCATGATCTGTCGTGACGATTGGAATCTCTTGACGGCCACGCAGCGATCAGAGCGTTCGCCGAGTTCCCGCCGACAACCATGGGTTCATAATGTCATCGGCCGGAGTGGATGCACCGTGGTGGTTTCCGAGGATGTGTCCCAGTTCGTGAAGAACGACGGTCAACAGGTCCATGCGTCCCTCCGCGGCACTATCGCCCGCGGCCATCAGCCCGGCATCGCTCAACGAGTCAAACTCGGAGTTGTCGTTGGGCGTGGTATCGATGAACCAGCCATGGCCGGCCGCGTCGACATCGATGGTAATGGTGTTACCGAGTGCTTGGCCGATTCGCAGTCCGGCAAGATCCGCCACGAATACATTTACGGCATTTAGCTTTGCCAGTTGAGCCGTGTCGGCCCCCGATGCCGCGAACAGATCAATCGCGGTCGCCAGCAGCGGCTGAATATCGGCCGCGGTGATGCTCGGTCCGGCATGGAGGTTCAGTGGTGCGGCGGCCGGAGCTTCCAACGGACTGGGCGCGGGCCAGTGACCGGCGATCGGCGCGTCACCCGTGCTGCCAAACGACGTCATGATATCGCCTTGATCCGTTCCATCCCAACGGCCATTGGCGTTCACATCCAGGAAGAAGGTACGCCCCCGATAGACGCCGATTTCATCGCCGCCCGTGCCGTTCCAGTCGCCGATGATTGGTAGGTCGTTGACGGCGCCAAAGTTGAACAGTTGGTCTCCGCCGCTGGCGCCATCCCAATCGCCGTCGCCGTTGCCATCCAAGAAGAATTGGCTGCCACGATGGACGCCAATATCGTCGGTGCCATCCGCGTTCCAGTCGCCTCGGATCGCGGTGTCGCCAACAATGCCGAATTGATGCAATCGGTCGCCGCCGCCTGTGCCGTTCCAGACGCCGTTACCGTTGGCGTCGAGGTAGAATATGTTGCCCCGGTGGATACCGATCTCGTCGGTTCCGTCGCCGTTCCAGTCTCCCACCAAAGGCGTGTCGCCGATGATGCCATAGTCGATCACTCGGTCGATCACCGTGCCATCCCAGGCACCGTTGCCGTTGATATCGAGAAAGAACGAGCGGCCCCGATGGACGCCGATTTCGTC
>JAJDEH010000111.1 GCA_029259935.1 Planctomycetota bacterium | reverse complement strand
GATGTTCGGCGTCTTCACGTCCTTGTTGCCGTAACAGCCTAGCGAGAAAGACGTCTGGTCGTCGGTCATTAGGAAAACGATGTTCGGTCGCCCGTCGGCCCGTACTGGAGATGCGAGTGCCAGAACGACGAGGATCGTTGTCAACAAAGAGATGCGAATCATATTTGGTTCATTCCGGTGCGTCGACGTAGCGCAAGCTTCCAACCCGCGACCGTCCTCCAAATTGCGTGCAGAAAGCTTTTGCCACACGGGGCCTTAAGGGGAGAAACGACCACCGCGACGGCAAGCGTCGCGATCAGGATGAAGACTCGCTTCACGATTCACTCGATCCGATGTCATCGGTTTGCGCGAGGCCTTTTCCTTCCCGCGTTGCGGGGATCTTTCCGCAATAAAATCTGTACATCATTCGCCTGCTTCGCGCCCGGCGTGCTGCGGCCGTCGGCGATGATTCGTTCGAGCAGTTTGGTTAGGCGCGCCACTTCGTCGGGATGCGCGGCCTGCAGGTTCTTCGATTCGGCGATGTCGGTGCTGAGATCGTAGAGCTGTGTGTCGGGCAGACCATTCGCCTCATTGGCACCGGGCTTGGGTTCGCTCCAGCCACCGGAATCGGCACAAAGCTCGAGCTTCCACTTGCCTTGTCGGACGGCGAACGCGCCATTGATCGAATGATGCACGACGGCCTCGCGCAGCGGCGCTGAGTCCGTGCCGCGCAGCGCGGGCAGGATGCTGACGCTGTCTTCCCCAGCGTTGTCCGGAAGCTTCGTGCCGAGCATGTCCGCGCACGTCGCCATCAGGTCGGTGAGGCAAATCGTTTGATCGCAACGGCTGCCGGCTTTGACCCGGCCGGGCCACCTTGCGATGAAGGGAATCCGGTGACCGCCATCGAAGATGTCGGCTTTGTGGCCGCGCATGTCGGCGCTTGGATAGTGGCCCTGCTGCTGCAAATCGGCAATGCGTGCGGCCGGCGAGCAGCCGTTGTCGCTGGTAAAGATGACGAGCGTATTCTCGCCGACGCCCGCCGCGTCCAACGCCGCGAGCACCTCGCCCACCGCCCAGTCCGTTTCCATCACGAAGTCGCCGTACTTGCCCAGATCGCTTTTGCCCTGCCACTCTTTGGACGGTAGGATCGGCGTGTGCGGCGCGTTCAGCGGCATGTAGAGAAAGAATGGATGCCCGGCCTTCGCCTGGGCGTTGATGAATTCGACCGCTTTCCGCGTCAGGGTCGGCAACACGTCGATGGCTTCGAAACTTTCTGCCGCCGGGCCGCTTCGCTGCCACTTTTTGGTCGTGGTCAACGGTTCGGTCAAGCGATCGTTCTCGATGAACGCAAACGGCGGCATGTCCAGCGAGGCGCTGATGCCAAAGTAGCGGTCAAAGCCGCGCGTCGTTGGGCCGTTGGCAATCACGGGCGACGGCTCACCTTTCGCGATTTCCATTCCCAGGTGCCATTTGCCAATGCAAGCCGTCGTGTAGCCGTGTTGCTTCAGCAGTTTGGGAACCGTCAGCCGGTCCGCCGCGATCAAAGGCTTGCTGAAACCGTTGAGCACTCCCTTTTGCAGGCTCGACCGCCAGTTGTAGCGTCCGGTGAGAATTCCATAGCGAGTGGGACTGCAAACCGAGGAACTGGAATGTGCGTCGGTGAAAATCATCCCCTGCGACGCGAGCTTGTCGAGTTGCGGCGTGGCAATCTTGCCCCGCTGCGGATTGAGGCACTGCACGTCGCCATAGCCGAGATCGTCGGCCAGGATGTAGACGATGTTGGGCCTGGATTTCTCGGCGGCGCTCGTGCCGACAAACGGCGCAAGGAACAGGACGGCAAGAAGTGCGGTGGTGTGTTGCATGTTGTCCTTTTTCCACGTGTTATTGGTTGGATGGCCCGACGAACTCATCACGCGTGAGCTTGCCGTCGCCGTTCTTGTCGAAGTTTTTGAAACGCGCGTCGAGGTTTTCCTGTCCGCGCAGCCCGGCCTTGTATTCGTCGAGCGTGAGAATGTCATCGCGATTGGCATCCCAGCGAGTGAAGGCTCTGTCGCGGACTTCGGGCGTGACGCGCGAACTGGACCGCGAGGTCCGGCCTGGTCGAGACGATGCGTCGACCGGTTGCTTGCTCAGGCACTGCGGATCGGGCTTGTCGGGCAGCGTGGCTTTCCATTCGAGCGCGAGCTTGCTCAGGCGGGCGACGATGTCGGGATGGTCCTTGGCGACATCCACATCCTCCGCTCGGTCGTCGGTCAGGCGATGAAGTTCGACCCGTTTGGCGTCGTCGGTCATGGCGAGCTTCCAGTCACCTTCACGCACGGCAAGTCGCGGCCACCAGTCGGGCTCGGTCTTGTTGCCGAGCCATTGCCAGAAAATCGGGCGTGTGCGCGCGACGGCTTTGCCGTTCAATGCGTCGAGCAAGTTCTCGCCATCGCCGTGGTAGTCGTTGGGCAACTTCACGCCCGCGGCGGCGCAGAGCGTCGGCAGCAAGTCCACCGCGGTGAAAACGGTCGTATCGTTCTTTACGCCCGCAGGCGTGTGGCCCGGCCAGCGCACGATGAAAGGCACGCGCACACCTCCTTCAAACAGACTGCGCTTTTTCCCACGCAGCCCGCCGGTCTGACCGATGCTGTAGTGCGTGTCGTAGCCGGTGACATTCGCGTCGCGATCATTTTTCTTCGGCCCGGCTTTGGCCGCGGTCCATTCGGGACCGTTGTCGCTGGAGAACATAACGAGCGTGTTTTGCTCCACGCCGGCGTCCTCGAGCGCCGCGAGAATCGTTCCGACGGCGTTGTCGCCATCGCTGATAACGGCCGAGTAAACCTGCTTCTGCGGGTCGAGATGCTTCCATTTATCCATGGACTCATCCGTGGGCACATGCGGCGTGTGGCTTTCGTGAAGCCACACGTTGATGAAAAACGGCTGGTCCTTGTTCGCCAGGATGAACGCCACCGCGTCCTTCGCCGCGTCATGCAAACCGGCCGACGGCCAGCCCTCGCCGCCATTGAAAACGGAGTACTCGTCGTATCCATAAGCCTCCGGCAACGGAGCGCCCTTCGTCTGCCGGTTGGTGAGATGCCACTTGCCGAAATGCGCCGAGCGATAGCCCGCCGCTTTGAGAAAACGTGGCAGCGTTGGCGCTTTTGGGTCCAGCCAGTCGGGCATACCGCGCCGATGATTCTGCTCGGGCGAGGCGAAGTGCTGGTGAATGCAGTAGCGCGCCGGATAATGGCCCGTCATCACCGCCGTCCGACTCGGCGAGCAAACGGGGTTGAGCGAGTTGAACTGCTGGAAGTCTGTCCCCTCACTTGCCAGGCGATCGAGGTTCGGCGTCTTCAGCCACGGATGCCCGTGACACGACAGATCGCCCCAGCCCCAGTCGTCGGCAAAGATGAAGACGACGTTGGGCCGATCGGCGGCATCCAGCCGCGCCGCGAACAAGCTGCTGGCCACAATGAGGACGGTAGCAGGGAGGTTCGTTGTGATCATTGGCTTTTCTTTTTTTTGCCAGTTGTTTTGTTAACCAGCCAGATATTACGGAACTTTAGTGCGGAACCATGCTCCTGCAAGACGATGGGCGAGAGCGGTTCCTCGGGGAAAGCGGCATACTTGTTCCGCCGCAGCGACAGTTTGAAGTCATCGTGGATAAGCACGCCGTTGAGCCGTACCGTCACACGGGCGGCGTCCTTCTCGATTCGATGGCCGGCGGCGTTGAAACGTGCGGCTTGATATTCGAGGTCGACCGTTTGCCACTTGCCGGGTTCGAGAGCGGCGTTCACGTCGGGAGCGCGGATTTGATAGATTGCGCCGCAGTCGCCCAGACCAGGGGACTTCTTGTCAGCGCTGTTGAGAATCTGCAATTCATACAAGGGTCCAAAGAAGATTCCGCTGTTGCCGCTGCCTTCTTCGGGTAAGAGGAATTCGAGATGCAGGCGGTAGTCGCCAAATCTCTCTCGCGTGCATAGAAACTGTTTGCGGCGTTTTCCCTCGAATTCAAAGGCTATCTGCATCGCCTTGCCGTCGACAAGCTTCCACTGAATCTCCTTCTGGTTGTCCTTCGGATTGATCTCCACGAATGAGAACGGCTTCCAGGCGTCGAAGTTCGAGCCGTCGAACAGCACCACTGCTCCAGGCGGCGGGACGAGTCCGAGCGTCGACGTCGGCGAATCGGACGCCTCTTGTGCCGCTGTAGCATCCGGATTACCGACGACCAATGCACTTGCCAAGCAAATGCCAACGAGGAGCGAGCACGGGTACGGACGCGCCGTGTGGCTCAAACGAGCAGAGGCAAAGTGTCGGCAATTGGGATGCGGCATTCTCGGCAGATCCGGACATGCGGTTGACTCGCTGTCGTTCATCGATATGTACCCTTTTAGTCATTCGTTGCTCTTCGTGTTTCGCCAGTTGATTTCCGCGGTTCGGCTCTTGATGTCAAGAGTCACCGACGCGTGCTCAAACGTTCGAAAGTAGCGAAATCCGTCCTTTGTTGCTGGACCGTTTGGAGGTCCAAGGGGGCGGTCATATTCCGGAAACCAGCGCATCCAGCGGTCGTTCTCGTTAGCCGAGTACCCCTCGTGGATACGGAAGTAGCTGTGCTTCTCAGCGCAGACCAAGAAGATGGCCAGAGGATAGGTAAGGGCCGCACGCGCCTGCGCATCGGATTCGACTTTCGCATGGCCCTCGTCGATGCCCATGACGCTCGCATTTCCGGGCGAGGTGAATCCGGTCGTGAAGGCAACGATCTTGCCCTGGCGTGCGGCCTTCTGCATTGCATCGATGCCCTTGGCGACATACTCCTCGTAGCTGGCCCCACCCACGTTGTGGAAGAAGCCTTCCAGGTAAGATCCGTCAAAATAGTCCAGGTACTCCTGCCCTGCGTTCTCGAAGCGGGCGCGGAGGATGTTGGCGACCATCAATTCGTTTGGTCCAATGGCTTCGCGCGTTTGTTTCATCAACAAGTGGTAGCCGTCGATCGTCTGCTTCTTTTTCGCGGCGCCGATCTGCCGGGCGAGATATCCAGGCTCCAGAGCCTTGATGTTGCCGTCGAGAAAAATGCCGTCGATGGCGGGATCCGCGGTCATGCTACGGCAGGAGTTCGCCCACCACGTGCGCAGATCCCCGTTGGACAGGTCGTAGGCCTCGACGCGATCGCGAACGAGTTTCGTGTTGCCGTTCCGATCCTGAAGCAGTGCTCCGGAGATTTGTTCGACTTCCTTGTTGGCCGCATAGCCGCCATAGTGGACCATGACGTTGCGGTAGCAAAGGATCCTGGCCTTGGGGTTGACCTTCTTCACCGCCCGAGCCGCGGCCAACGTTCCCGCTTCAACCGAGCCATGATCCTCGTGACCGTTCGATTTTTCAAACGTGATCAGGGGGAATCTGGCCAAGAATGCAATTTCTTCGTCGGTATAGGACGTGGCCTTGCGAATGTGCATGTACAAAGGGACGCGATCCCATGTGAATTCGGGATATGCAGGCCTCGTTGATGTGCCGTTGTTTGTCGGGGAAGGCTCGGCTGATTCCTGGGCAGAGGACTCCAGAGAGCACGACACCAAGAGTCCGATGACGGCGATGACGCCGGCGATGACTCGCGTTCTACTCAAGCAGTGGATCAAGTTCATTTTCTTCTACTCAGCAAAACCGGCTCGTGGCTCACCTTGGAGAACACTACAGGCATGTTCAATCAACCAGTCCAACCTTCGACATGTCGAAGGGCACAAAGCCTAGATTCAGTGCGGGCGAATCAGGCTTGAGTCGGAAGTCACCATTTGCCGGATCAACGAACAGCGGATCAACAGCCAAGCTGTTCACGTCAACTCCGTCGCCTTGTTGCTTCTTCAGCATCTGCTCGCCCAGTTCGCGGTTGCTCGCGCAGAAGTAGATGTTGCGATCGGTGTCGGCCTGTTTGGAGATTGCCCGTTGTCTCCCTCGGCGATCTTCCGTTGGTCGACCCTTACCGGGCGGCAGTTCGTCGATGAAAGTGCAAGTGTCTGTCGAGGAGTAAAGAATGTTCTGCTGAATCACGGCGCCCGTCATTGGGCCTTCACGTACTGCGAGGTAATAACCACGAGGCGGCGCGATAACGTCCGCGATAATGTTGTTTTCGCAGCGATTGTTCAGCTTCAGAATGATTCCCTGCGAGGTGCACTTGTAGATCAGGTTTTCAGCGATGATCGTATCCATCTGCCCTCCGTCGGTGCGTATCGCGGCCTGCATCTGCATCGGAGCAACGAGGTGATGGATATAGTTGCGGCGAATTACGTTACCCGCACCAGCGCCGCGGATGTAGATCGCGTTGCCGTCGCCGAGCAACTCCATTGCGTGGTGGATTTCGTTGTATTCGATGATGTTGTCTTGCGTGTGTAGATAGGGGCGAACATCTTTTAGTTGCGGAGTCTTCGGCATACGAGCGATTTCATGCCGTCTGATGGTTCTGCCGAGTTCCCTTCCCTGCCGCGTGAAGAAGTCCGTCATGCAACCCGAAACAATGATTCCGGTGTAGGGCGTGTGATGCACGAGGTTATTCGCGACGCGGTTCTCGCCGCTTTGCCAGACCATGATGCCGGGCGAGTGCGAATAGATTCGGCCGACATGATGAATATGGTTGTTGTAAACGAGATTCTTCCGATTCACGTCCTTAACGCCGGGGCCGTAGCCGCACAGCAGAATGCCAGCCCCTCCCATGTGCTCGATATGGTTCCCCGATATCGTGTTTTGCTGCCCGTGCAGATCGACGCGGATCGCACCGCTGCCGCTGTGGGCGAATCGACACTGCTCGATGGTGCAGTTCTCCGTCCCACGCAGGCGAACCAGA
>JAJDEH010000012.1 GCA_029259935.1 Planctomycetota bacterium | reverse complement strand
GAGCGGCAGGCGCGGCGGCCGATCAGCGGGCGTGGGAACGCGAACTGCTGGCCGGTGAAGCAGAATTACCCGCGCCGCCGTCGGATGTGTTGTTGCATCTGCCCTTGAATGAGGGGGCCGGTGATCGGGCGGCGGATGCGGGTCCCAAACAGCATCACGGCAAGATCCGCGGCGAGCCTGTTTGGAGCGGCTGGGGCAAGTATGGCGATGGCCTTGTGTTGAACGACCAGTCGTTTATTGACGCAGGCGACGTAGCGAACTTTGGCCGCCGAGATTCGTTTTCGTGCGGCGCATGGGTTTTCCCCACGACCAGCGACGAAATGACGATCTTGGCACGCTGCGACAAGGATGCGAATTATCGAGGATTCGAGCTGGCTTTGAAAGAAAAGAAGGTCTTCGTCCGAATGATCGGCCAATCGGATAACGACGTGATCCAAGTGCGAGCGGCGGAAGCGCTAAACGGCGGCCAATGGCACCATGTGCTGATGACCTACGATGGCTCCAGCAACGCGGCGGGAATCCGTATTTTCGTCAATGGGCGTTTGCAAGCCGGTGTGACAGTCTATGACCAATTGTCCGGCGCGATCCAGGTCAGGCAGCCGCTGTTGATTGGACGCCGTCACGGCACGGCTCCGTTTCGCGGCATGATCGATGAGGTGCGGGTCTACGCGAGAGCTTTGTCGGCGTCGGAAGTCGCTCTGTTGGCCGGCGCGAATCCGATCATGGCGATTGTCAGACTCGCTCAAGGACAGCGATCGAAAACGCAACAATCGACGTTGCGCCAATACTATTTGGATAACGAGGACGCTGCTTATCAAGTTCTGGCGAAACAGCTTGCCGACCTGCGGCGAACGGAGGCGACCGTTCGCAAGTCGATTCCGACGACGATGGTCATGCAAGAGATGGCGAAACCGCGTGACACGTTTATTCTAAAACGAGGCGACTATCGGTTCGCGGACGAACAAGTTACTTGCGGTACACCTGCGTCGTTGCCGGCCTTGCGCGAAGGCTGGCCGCGGAATCGGCTGGGGTTGGCCCGCTGGTTGGTCGATCCGCAAAACCCGCTCACGGCGCGGGTCACGGTGAATCGGTTTTGGCAATTGCATTTCGGTGCCGGACTGGTGGGCACTCCTGAAGATTTTGGAACGCGCGGCGCGCTGCCCACGCATCCGCAATTGCTCGATTGGCTGGCGACCGAATTTGTCCGTAGCGGCTGGGACGTGAAACACATGCACCGGCTGATCACACTTAGCGCCACCTATCGACAGTCAAGTCGTTTGACACTGGAATTGATGGAGGCGGACCCGGAAAATCGCCTGTTGGCGCGCGGGCCTAGTTTACGTTTACCGGCGGAACTGGTGCGAGACCACGCGTTGTTCGTCAGTGGGCTGTTACAGGAGAAGGTCGGCGGAATCAGCGTCTATCCCTACCAACCGGCCGGATTGTGGAAGGAAGTCTCACAAGATCCGTTTGAGTATACCGCCCAAGTTTACGTGCAGAGCCACGGGGCCGACCTGTATCGCCGTAGCCTGTACACGTTTTGGAAACGGAGTTCACCGCCGCCCGCGATGTCCGCATTGGGCGCGGGAGACCGTGAAGTGTGCGTCGCGCGGCGAGCGGAAGTCAGCACCCCGCTCGATGCTCTGGTGCAGCTCAATGATCCGACCTACGTCGAAGCGGCTCGGGCGTTGGCCGAGCGGATGATGACGCAGGCGGGTCCCGGTCCACGAGAACGGCTCGCCTTCGGTTTTCGTTTGGCAACTTCACGGCGGCCCAGTCAGCGCGAGCTGAACGTGTTGCTGGAAGTTTTCCATGAACAACTGGCCGAAAATCGAACGCATAAGCAAGATAGCCAGAAGCTGCTGAAGGTCGGCGAGTCGGTGGTGAACAAGTCGTTGCCAGTGGACGAAGTGGCCGCCTATTCGATTGTGGCCAGCATGATTCTAAATCTGAGTGAAGTCAACACGCGCGGATAAGATATGGAAAGTCGTGGTTCGCTCCGCGAACCCAACGCTTTTGACCGCAAGGCGATCAGCGGCTGCCTGGGAGTAAGTATGCAAGAACCTGAATTCATCAATCTGATCAACCGGCGGCAGTTGCTGGGCCGTAGCGGCATGGGAATCGGAGTGGCCGCACTGGCCTCGCTGCTGAATCCCGGCCTGCTTGGCCGATCGGCGAAGGCCGACGCGAAAGCGGACAACCTAGGCTCGCCTCACTTTACGCCCACGGCCAAACGCGTCATCTTTCTGCAGCAGTCCGGCGCGCCGTCGCAAATCGATTTATTCGACCCCAAGCCGATGCTGGCCGAAATGCACGGCCAGGAGTTGCCCGACTCGGTCCGCATGGGGCAGCGGCTGACGGGAATGACGGCCAATCAAGATTCCAAGCCGCTGACCGCCAGCCGGTTCAAGTTTCGCAAGCACGGCAAGTGCGGCGCGGACTTGAGCGAACTGCTGCCGCACACGGCCAAAGTCGCCGACGAGTTGTGCATCGTGAAGTCGATGTACACCGAGGCCATCAATCACGATCCGGCAATCACGCTGATGCAGACGGGCAGCCAGCAGCCGGGACGCCCGAGCATGGGTGCGTGGCTCAGTTATGGATTGGGCAGCGCCAACGAAGACCTACCCGCTTACATCGTCTTCATTTCTGGCGGCAAGCCTGGCGACCAGCCGCTGTTTGGGCGACTGTGGGGAGCCGGGTTCATGTCCGCCGAGCATCAAGGCGTCAAGTTTCGTAGCAGCGGCGATCCCGTTCTGTTCTTGAACAACCCGCCCGGCGTTCGCCGCGAAACTCGTCGCCGCATGCTAGACGGCATGGCGCGACTGAATGAATTGCGATTCGAATCGACGGGCGATCCGCGGATTGCGGCTCGAATCAAGCAGCACGAATTGGCGTTTCGAATGCAAGCGTCGGTTCCCAAGCTTGCCGACATTGCGGACGAACCCGCGCACACCTTTGAGTTGTACGGCGCGGACGCGAAGACGCCCGGCACCTACGCCGCCAATTGTCTGCTGGCCCGGCGCATGGTCGAGCGGGGAGTGCGATTTGTTCAGCTTTACCATCGCGGCTGGGATCACCACGCGAACTTGCCGCAACGGATCCAGGATAAGTGCCAGCAGACCGACCAGGCTTCGGCCGCGCTAGTCGCCGATTTGAAGCAACGCGGGCTACTGGACGATACGCTGGTGGTGTGGGCGGGCGAATTCGGCCGGACGGCGTATTGCCAGGGGGACCTGACGGGCGATAACTACGGGCGCGACCATCATCCGCGATGTTTTACAATTTGGATGGCCGGTGGCGGCGTCAAGCCGGGCCTCTCCATCGGCAAGACCGACGACTTCTCTTACAATATTGTGCAGGATCACATGCACATTCACGATTTGCAGGCTACGATCTTGCACTGCCTGGGTATCGACCACGAGCGATTGACGTTTCGCTTTCAAGGTCGAGACTACCGCTTGACTGACATCGCCGGCCAGGTTGTTCATAAGATATTGGCGTAGATGTTGATGCAATCGGGCCGATCCCTCAATCTCGGCGAACTTGACCCACGGCAAGCGTGACGTGCAGCGAACATGACCCGAGAAAACGACGTGCAATTCATGAACCGCGCCTTGGAACTGGCGGCACGCGGCCAAGGCCACGTCGAGCCCAATCCAATGGTCGGGTGCGTCGCAGTCAAAGATGACGTTTGCATCGCGGAAGGTTGGCACCAACGATTCGGCGGATCGCATGCCGAGATCGAAGCGCTCCAGCAAGCGGGCGACTCGGTGGCGGGCGGAACTCTGTACGTCACGCTCGAACCGTGCTGCCATCAGGGCAAGACGCCACCCTGTTCGGAAGCCATCGTGAAGGCCGGAATCCGTCGCGTGGTGGTCGCCATGCGAGATCCCTTTCCTCAAGTCGATGGCGGCGGGATCGCTCGACTTCAATCGGCAGGAATCGAAGTTCAAGTCGGCGTGCGGGAAGAAGCGGCCCGCGAACTCAACGCGCCTTATTTGAAACTGATCCAAACCGGGCGTCCGTGGGTCATCTCCAAATGGGCCATGACACTTGACGGCAAGCTGGCCACGCGAACGGGTGACAGCAAGTGGATTTCGAACGAGAAGTCACGCGCCATCGTGCATCAAATCCGAGGGCGCGCGGACGCCATTCTCGTGGGACACGGCACCGCCAAGCAAGACGATCCCCTGCTAACAGCCCGGCCGGCCGGACCGCGAACGGCCACGCGCATCGTGATGGATTCTGAGAGCGCGATCCGCGACGACAGCCAACTCGTGCGAACGGCAAAGCAAATTCCCGTCCTCATCGCCACCAGCGACAAGGCACCGCTGGAGCATCGCCAGCGCTTGGAACAAGCCGGCTGCGAAGTTCTCCTGCTGACGGGCACATCGAATACGGCCGGCGTCGAGCAACTGTTGGACGAACTAGGACGTCGCCGGATGACCAATGTTCTGGTGGAAGGCGGAGGCACGCTGCTGGGCAGTTTTTTTGACGCGCGGGCCGTTGATGAAGTGCATGTCTTTATCGCCCCAAAGATCGTTGGCGGCCAGGCGACGGCCATTCAAGGACAAGGAATCGCCACGATCGCCCAAGCTTTGCAACTAGACTCGGCCCGCGGCATCGATTTGGACGGCGATCTTTATCTAAACGGCAAGGTCCGCCATCAATGAAATCGGCCGCGGCCGACGGAATTGCGCCGCTCTCTCGAAGTCGACAAGTTTTCCCCAGGCGGCTTACGGACCGTTCGCCGCAAGAACTCCTAGGAAACGTGGGCTTTCGCGGTCCTTCATCAAAAGGTCTACAAAGAACGTGCGTGGATGATAGGCTGGTCGCCTTGATTGCAGGAACCAATGATGGAAAGGAAGCCAGACGATGTCGCAGACTGACCAGCCAACCACTCAGGACTCGGCACAAGACGTGCCCAACGAAGAAGCGTCGCAACCATTCGTTGGCCGCTGGAACCAACTGGTAAGTACGACGAACTGGGAAAAGGGTGCGATTATCACTCAGTGGCGTGAGGAGCTTGCCGACGCTGGAGCCTCGCCCGCCGAACAATCGGACGAAGCTTGGAGCCGCCTGGTCGGTGGTGTGACAGGGCAACACGTCGGTCGTTTGCGTCGCGTTTATGAGCGATTTGGGCAGGTCTACACCGACTACTCGGGCCTCTACTGGAGCCATTTCCACGCGGCCTTGGACTGGGACGACGCGGAAATGTGGTTGGAAGGAGCGATTCAAAGCGAGTGGTCGGTTTCGCAAATGCGGCGGACGCGGTGGGAAACGCTGGGACAAGACGAGACCCCGGCTCCGTCCGACGCCGATGTCGTCACGGGCGAACTGGATGAAGATTTCGAGCCGGCTTTGAAAGAACAGCCGCTGCCCCCCACCATCGAAGGCACGATCGCGGAGGTCGAAACCGCGACTCCCGCGTCGCGGGCGACCAAGCCGGACAGCACGTCGGCGGCGGATGACGCGTCGAGCGAAGATGACGACGAGGGTGCTTCGATCTATGCAACCGAGGGCGATGAAGCCACGGCTGCCTTCGTCCGGCCGTTCGAGAATCTGGGCGAGTTGCCCGACGATTTGGCGGACGCGTTTGAAGCTTATAAGTTGGCAATTCTTAGGCACAAGGCCGACGACTGGAAGCAAATCTCGAAGGACGATATTTTGGCCAGCCTGGAAGCGCTCAAGGAGTTAGCATTAGCGCCGGCCATGGATGACCAGCCCTCTTAACAGCCTGTTGAAAAAAACGTAGGCCGGACCGAGGAGTAAGGCGACGACGTTCCGGCATCCACGATTTGCCAAGCCCGCCGCCACCAAATCATTCCGCCGATCTGGTGGGAAACAGTCGGCCGCGCATTTCATCGCTCAATGACGAAGCGTACTCGCTGATCTCGTACGCTTCGACATATTGGATTTCGCGTCCGCGCTCGGGTCCGAACTCGGCAATCAGCCGCTCACGAAATCGTTCCGATCTCGGCCGGACACACTCGGAAAACCACTCGCGCAGCCACGTTTGCTTGGCGTCGTCGTTTTCGGGTACCGCGTCCGCATGGCCGTGGTTGTACGGCAAGAACTCATACACTTGCGACCGATGGCAAGCCAGCAGGGCGGCCATCGTATCAAGTTCAGGTTCAATATCGATCACGACATCCGGCTGCAGGGGCGTCGGCTTGGTGAACAAATCGACCATGTAAGCCACGACTGGGTCTTTCTTCAGAATGGGAACGTGGGGTACGACCAGCGGAACGGTTACCAAGTAGGAAGCATCTTGGACCGCTTGCCCCACGGCGCGATGGTCTGGATGGTAGTCGTTGACGCGATGAGTCAAAACCAGATCGGGCTTGAACGTTCGAATCTCTTCGATGATCCGTTCGCGTAGGTCCAGCGTCGGCATGAGCGAGCCGTCGGGAAAATCCCAAGTCGGATACTCGGATCCGATGATTGCTCCGGCGGCAAGTGCCTCGGCACGGCGAACTTGGACCAGTTGCTGGCGGTCATGCAGATGATGGCCCGCTCCGCCGTCGGTGACGGAAACCATGCGCACGACGTGTCCCCGGCGATGGTAAATCGAGGCCAGTCCACCGGCATGGAATTCGGCGTCGTCGGGATGAGCGCCCAGAATCAAAAGTCGCAGTTGTGGTTGTGGCATTTCTATTCTTCGTTCTCCATGTCTTTTCTTGGTTCTCCCTGGCGGTGGCGATCAGGACACCTGTTCAGGGTAGGGAATCGCTTTACATCAGGTGGGGAATCGTTACGATGAACCGATGCGGACACATTGTATGCCGCGCTGAATTCGTTGTAATTATCTTCGTTTGATATTGGTTGGAGATTCCGCCATGCATCGCAATTTTTTACCTTCCCGCCAACGAACTTGGGCCACCATTCCGTTGGGCTTGCTCGCCGTGGCATTGCTGTTGACGTTAGCCGCCTGTGACAGTTTCGACGAATTCGCCGATCAAGTCGAGGATGGTGCCAAGCAGGCCATGGGTGAAACGGACGAGCCGGATGGCGACGACAAAGGCAGTGCTTCCGGCACGTCAGATTCGACGGCCAAAACGAAAACCAAGGTTGAAACAAAACCCGAGCCGCCAAAATCACCACGGGAAGTCATCGCTGCCTTTGCCGAAAAATTGCCCGGCCGACGCACCGACGAAGATCTAGCCGTGCTAGGTAAACTTGAAGCCGGCCATGATTTGCTGCCGGAATTGGACCTGCAAGCAAGCAAGGTCACGCCCGCCGGATTGGCGAGCATCGAGAAGTTTCAGGGACTGACAGTACTCAGCATGGAAAACACCAATCTGGGCCTCGACATGGTTGAGCAAATTTCAAAATTTCAAAATTTGCAAGAGCTCAGCGTGGACAACAACCCAAGATTCGACGACCAGTGCCTAGCTGTCGTTTGCCAGATGCCAAACCTGAAACTGCTCAGCATTTCCGCAACCGGAGTGACGGATGAGGGCCTAGCTCACTTGGAAAAGGCCACCCAGTTGCAAACTCTGCGGCTGAACCGAAACGGAACCTTGACCGGTTCCCACTTTCCGCCGCTAGCGACGCTGACTGAATTGCAAGTGAGCCGGACTACCTTTGGCGAACATAGTCTCCAAAAGGTTGCCCAGATTGCCGGCCTTGAGGTGTTCTACGCACGAGAAGCGGGCGTTTTGAACAAGACCGTCTTACATTTGAAAAAGTGTTCCAATCTTCGGGAACTGCACCTTAGCGCCAACGATTATTTAACCAGTGACGGCTTCGCGAAATTGAAGGGGCTAAGGAATCTGGAAGTCGTGCATGTTGACGGTTGCCTGTTGATGGACGGCGACGCAATGCACGGGCTGACGGCTTCCAAGGGGCTCAGGGAATTAAACGTCAAGAAGACCAAGATTCCCGCAGGCGCGACGACGGACCTGAAGGAGAAATACTGCAAAGACGTAGAAGTACTTCGCTAAATGCCAATCGCATCCCTTGAGTTTTCGCGCGGCGGAGCGGATACTTTCCAGCGTGGAATCGAGTGATCCGACGTTGTTCAATCAAAATACCACCACGGGAGTTTCATGGTGATCAATTTACTGAAAGCACCGGCTCTGTTCGCCGGCTTGGTTGCGTTGTCGTTGTTTATCGGCTGTGATGGTGAAGTTGCGACGGAGAATGGGGACGGCGAAAATGGCGACCATAAACACGGAGAGCATGATCACCGAGTGGGTCCCCATGACGGAGATATCGTTGAGCTTGAACAAGCGGGTGCCGAATACACTATAGAATGGACCCACGACGAAAAGAGTGGCCTGTTGACGGTCTATATTCTGGATGAAAAAGGCGAGAAGGAAGTCGCGATTGAAGCCAGCGAAGTCGTCATTGAAACATCCTTCGAGAAGGACGAAACAATTGAGCGGGCACTAACACCGGTCAATCCAACGGACGGCAATCCTCCAGCGGCCTCGCGCTTTGAACGAAAAGACAAAGACCTGTTGACCGACTTGGAATTAGACGCGCATGCCCACGTCAAGTTCACCGTGGGCGACAAGTCGTATTCGGCACACATTGAGCATCACGATCACTAGCCAATCGTGCTGCTTCAATTGCCCTTTCGCGGTGGTGAACGTGATCGGTGCGTAGTTGTGTGATCAGCGCTTGAGCGAAAAGTTCATTCCTGTTTTTCGTCGAGCCCATACTGCTTGTTGATCTCGTCGTAGGTGGGCTGAATCACATCCTTCACGTCCAGCTTGCCGCCCGCAATCTCGTCCGAATAAGGAATTCTGCGACTCGGGTCGGGCAATTGCGGCTGCTCGGTGGCCGGGGGTGGCCAGACGTCTTCGTCAACCCGCGCCATCCGCACGCGAATGTTGTCCTTGGTAACGTTCC
The DNA here is from genome assembly GCA_029259935.1 of Planctomycetota bacterium. Next base: position 18,960 of record JAJDEH010000012.1, on the reverse strand, counting down.
AAACCATGTAATCCACGGCCAGACTCAACGGGCCGTCGTAGGTTGTCCGGACTCGGGTATAGATACCCGTCGTGGTGTCAAAGTCATTGAAGAAGTGATAGCCCACGGCCATCCGCGGTTGGATGCGCGACATCACTTTGCCAAACGCTTCGGGCGCGGTGTGAATCTGCGTACCCACCGCGAGCGCGCTTTGCGGCGTGAACTGGAATTTTTTGATCATGTCCGGCACGGTGATGAAGCACTCGTGAATTGCCAGGTCGGCGTCCTTCGCATACTCGTCGTACCACTTATTCGGATACGTATCGCCGCCGAACACGAACTTGAGCCCGTTCCATTCGAGGCTGTAACTGACGGGACCATCCAGCGAGTGGATGGCGGGCCAGGATCGAATGGTCACGCCGTTCTCTTGATAGACGATTTTGTTCATGCCTTTGTAATCAAACTCATGGACCTCCATGTGGTAGCCACGCGGATCGGTGATCCCCTGGCGGCCGTCCAGATCCCAGGTCAGCGCTTTCTGCAAGTGATCCAGTGCGTAACCGGTGCCGCGCTCCGTTGTATCGCCGCTCGGTCCCCAAACGCGTAACGGCTTCTGACGGCCGCCGAGCGCGCCACTTATGAACAACGCATCCAGATCACCGAAGTGGTCGGTATGCAAGTGACTCAGGAAGACCTTATCGAGGTAGTTGTAGGGAATTTGAAAGGCTGCGATGCGTTCATTCGAACCGGTTCCGACATCGAAGATAAACTTGTCGCCGTTGCCCAGTTCAAGCAACCAGCATGACGCCGCTTGTTTCGGACGCGCCGTGGGCATGCCGGTGCCACAGGCCAGCAAGCGCATCTCGTTCGGCCCCAGATCCTCGCTGTTGGGAGTGTAGAAATCACGGGCGCGCGCCTTGACCGGAGAATACGTCGGCGTTTTCTTTTCCGTGGATGCCGGTTGCTTGCCGTTTGTTGATGGGGAAACACCCGCCGCGGTTTTCTTTTCCTGGGCGTCGGCTTGAGCATCTCGCTCGCGCTGCTCACGTGTGCAGCCAATGATGTAACCGATCAGTCCGGCCAGCAAAGCGACAATCAACAGCGGAAGTTGGGTCCGCGTCATTCTCATGGTCTCTTCTCCAAACAGATGGTCTCTTCTCAAATGCATCGTTGAGAGACTTTAGATAAGATCAGTGCCCGCGTCGGATGTTGTATCAGACGCCATGGGTAGTTCCAAGGAGATTGGCACACGACCCCCTCGTCATGGGATTGCAACACGGCTCGGAAGGACCCCGTCGGAGTCAACGGATGGTCGAAGCTTTGGCCCGGGAGCCCTGGGCAACGGCGCTGGACCGGCCATTCGCAAGCGTTGGTGCTAGTTCTTCGAACTCGTTGTCCAGTAGGTCTGTTTATGCTTGCGCGCTTCATAGATGGCGACCAGATCCTTGGCCTCGGCTTGGGTCAAGCCGTCCTTGACGATGAACGGGTTGCCGTCATCGCCCTGTCGCCAAACCGACCACGAACGATCATTGTCGAGCGCGGAACGAAGTGCACGGATCAGCGATTCACACTGATCAGAGCCTAGTTGCAGGCTCGCCTCGCCATCGCCGGTCGAGACGATCAGCGACGTCTGGCCCGCGCTTTGGCCCACTAACAAACAATCAGTACCGCTGCCAACATCGACGCGTTGCATTGATTTTCGATCCATGGGATTTGCTCCCGGGCTGAGGACACAAGCAAGAGCCTGCAGCCGATTATAGCAAATCCCATGGACGACGAAGCGGGCGCGAGGGCGCGCGACGTACTATCGCTCGAGCGTGAACATCAGCCCGAGCAGCGGTTTATGTTCGTCGAAATTGCCCTGGCAGCGGCCGGCGGAAAACGAGAACAGGGGAGCCGGTCTGTTGCGGGACAACGGGCGAGGTGCCCGCCAGGTTGTCCAGCGCAACCCGTCCACGCTGGTTGTGAAACGGAGCTTGTTGACTTCCTTCTCGACCACCTTCTTCTCGACCACTTTGCCGCTAGCGGCGGGTGGCTCTTCCTTTGCGGGTGGTTCGGCGACTGCTTGCGCCGGTAGCATGCCCCATAACGAGACAAACGCCAACGACAGCAGCCAACGGAACTTTCTAGAACGGGTCGCGCCCCGACGCGGGGCGGCAATATGCAAAAACATGGCAATACTCCTGTAATTGGAAATATCGGCACGTCCCGTCGATCCGCGCCGTAGTTTTGGATTCCCCCGATTAAACCGAACGACTGGTACAAGCCACACGACACGCAAACTCCTTACGCATTCTCTGGCTTCTACCGCTTTATCCCAAAATCCTGGAATTATCTATTATTCATATTATTCGCATTGTTGGGCCGATAGTGTATTTATCACCCGTCATTCGACACCCACATCCCCGCCTCCTACCTGAAGACATTCGGATGTTGAGACTCCAGAACAATCCAAGCCGACCGTGCGTTCTTCCCTTCGTCCTCGCAGCCACGTGGAGTTTTGTCCTAGCCTTCTCGCTGGGCAACGCCGGCGTGACCGTTGCTCAAGAGGCGAGCCCTTATCACACTTTTTCGCTGCAACACCGTCCCGCGGATGCCGTCGCCAAGCAGCTCAAGCCATTGCTGCCGCCGGGCTCCGACATTCAGGTCATAAAAGAGAAGAATCGTTTGCTGATTCAAACGGCGGACGGCGAGCGATCGTTAGTGGCCGACCTGGTGCGACGATTCGACCAGCCCGTTGCCACACCTCCGGCTGAACCGGCAAACGAGAAGAAGACGGTGGTGCGCAGCTATGCGGTGGCGAGCGACAAGCTGGAACAAGTCGCCGCTGAAATTCGCAAGCAATTTCCCGAAGCCAGCGGAGTGCGCGTGGGCACCGACCCTCGAACCGGCCAGGTCATCGTTGTGGGGCCGGAGAGCGTGCAAGCGCGGATTGCGGCGGGATTGAAACCGCGCGCCAACGAGCAAGAACAACCGGCTCAACAAAAACAAGCACCCAACAAGCATCCTGTTCCTCTACCCAAGCCAAAAAAAGACCGTGCTGAACCCGGTGTCTACACGCTCAAGCGTCTTTCGCCTCGCGAACTGGAATCACAGCTTCAACGGATTTGGGGCGACCAAGTTTATTTTGTTGACGAGCCAAGTGGCAACGTGCGAACGGCCACTTTTAGATTGGGTGACCGCCCGGTCGGTATGATTCGCATGCAACCGGGCAACGGTAAGCTGGCCTTTGGCGGATCCGACCGGATCATGCGTGCCTTGACGCACATCGTCGAAACGTTGGACACCGCCGGCGATCAGCGCAAAGAGGCTCGGCACGTGGTTCCCCTGAAAAAGGCCGATCCGGCAAAAATTCAAAAGGCCGTGGCCTTGTTGAAGTCATCAACGGGGCAAGCTGTCCAAGTGCAGCGCCGGCGCGACTGGGGCGGAAACCTTGCGGCGGCCATCTTTCAACCACGAGACAACCAACCACAAAACGAGCAACCCCGAGAAGGCGGCCAAGACAATGCTCGCCAGAATGGCCAGCCTCGAGATCCGGAACTCGCCGGTGGAGGGCAGCCCGGCGAAGATGGCGGCATGATTGGGCCGGTGCAAGTCGAAATTCTGCAAGACTTGGGAGTCATCGTGCTGCGGGGCCATCCGCGCGATGTGGCACGGGTGCAACGAATCATTGACGAAATCATCAAACAGTCCGAGCAGACGCGTCCCGAGGTGGAAATTTACCACCTTGATTATCTAAACGGCGAAGCGGTCGCCGTGGTCGTCACGCAGCTCTATAACGAAGTCTACGCGCCGCGCCAAGGATCGGTCAGCATCACGCCGCTGGTGAACCCCAACGCGCTGGTCTTGGTCGGTCAAGAAGAGAGCATCAACTCGGCCAAGTCGTTGATCCAGCAGCTTGACCGTCCCGCCTCGCCCCAAAGCCAATATCGGGTCATTCAACTCAAATATATGTCGGCCGTGGATGCCGAGCAACGAATCAACGCCCTGTTCAACGGAGCCGCACCGGCCGGTGCCGTTCAGCCGGGTGCCCAACCCGGCGCGATTCCCACCACGACGGGTAGCGGCTTGGCTCCGCGAGTGCAAGTCGTGTCCGACTATCGCAGCAACACACTGATTGTCCAGGCCAGCCCGCGCGACATGGACCAAGTGGTTCGTTTGATCGAGGAGCTGGATGTCGTGGTCCACGACGGGGCCGTCAACGAAGTTCGCATCTTCCCGCTAAGAAACGCCTTGGCCGAAGAACTGGCTCCAGTGCTGCAGGATGCTTTGAACGGACAGTTGCAAGGCGCGGGACAAAGTCAGGCGGGCACCGGCATTGGCCAAGGGCAACAATTGGGAGGCGGCCTCGGCGCGCAACAACAAGCCGCTCAGGTGCGATCGGCCATGCTGTCGCTGATGACAATCGACGCCGAAACCGGACAGGTCGTCCAGTCGGGCATCATGTACGACGTGCGAGTAACCGCCGATATCAACAGCAACTCGCTGATCGTCACCGGCCCCAAGGAAAATATGACGCTGATCGGCGCGCTGGTCAACCAACTGGACCAGTTGCCCAATGCCGACGCGCAGCTCAAGGTGTTCACCATCATCAACGGCGATGCAACGACTCTGTTCAACATGTTGCAGCAATTGTTTGGCGGGGGCACCGCGCAAGGCGGATTTGGCCAGGGAGGTTTTGGACAGTTGCCCGTGCAAACCGGTGGCGACACCTCGCTGGTTCCTTTGCGGTTCGCCATTGATGTGCGGACCAACACGATTATCGTCTCGGGCACGACGGACGACTTGCTGGTTGTCGAAGCGTTGCTGGCCCGGCTGGATTTGGAAGATGTCGAATCCCGAAGGACGACCGTCATTCGACTAAGCAACGCCTTCGCCCAAGATGTCGCCGACGCCGTCAACGCCTACTTGGATGGCCAGCGGTTCATCAACCAGATCGATCCGAACGTCATTAGTCCCTTCGAACAGATCGAACGGGAAGTGATCGTGGTGCCCGAACTGGTCAGCAATAGCCTGATCATCAGTGCCACGCCCAATTTCTATGACGAGGTCATCAAGATCGTGGGCGACCTGGACCGGCGGCCCGAAACGATCATGATTCAAGTACTGATCGCGGAAGTGGGACTGAACGAAATCGAAGAGATCGGCGTCGAACTCGGCTTGCAAGATTCGCTGTTGTTCGATCGGGGCATCGGGACCGTCGGCTTTCCGTTTAACCAAGTCGGCTTGGGCAACAACGCCGATGCCGCCGCGTTGGCCACTCGCGAAACGCTCGGCGGCCAGGCGCTGTCGAATCTGGCGATCGGACGAAACAACGCCGATTTGGGCTATGGCGGGCTCGTGCTATCCGCCGGCAACGAATCGGTCAACGTCCTGCTGCGAGCGTTGCACGACCGCCGGCGATTACAGATCCTCAGCCGACCGCAAGTCATGACGTTGGACAATCTGGCCGCCTTTGTGCAGGTTGGCGAACGCGTGCCGCGTATTACCGCGGTGGCGCAAAACGTCAACAACACGACCAACTCGGTCGTGTTGGAAAACGTCGGCATTCTGCTGGGGGTCACGCCCCGAGTGAGTCCCGACGGCCTGATCGTCATGGAAATCAATGCCGAAAAATCCGTGGTCGGCCCCGAAGATGAAGGCATTCCAATTTTCACCGACAACTTTGGCAATGTGATCCGCTCGCCCAGAATCGAAATCGTCACCGCGCAAACGACCGTCAGCGCCCGCAGCGGCCAAACGGTCGTCTTCGCCGGACTGATTACCAAAGAACGCCGGTTCGCCCGACGAGGAGCGCCCTACATCAGCGACTGGCCCGTGATCGGACCGATGTTCCGTTTCGACGCCGAGGAAATTCGCCGCACCGAGTTGCTGATCATCCTGACGCCCTTCCTGTTGAACGGCGCACAAGATGTGGAATGGATGAACCAGCGCGAGGCGGATCGCATGAGTTGGTGCCTGGCGGACGTGATCGAGGTGCACGGAGAAAATGTCCCCGGTGTCCAGATGGACCATTTGGACTGTCCCGAGCCGTCGGTCGTTTATCCCGACATGGATCCAACCGGAGCGGAGATTCTGCCGCCGAAGGAGAGGATGCCCATCGGCGATCCTCGGCAATCCAATCCGCCGCTGCCACCGCTCAGATCCGACGACCAGTCCAGCCGCCATGATGGCTTGATTCATCCGGCGCGAACCGAGGCGCCGTCCAGCAATCCCCAGGACCGAGTTGCCGGAAGGAATCGCCGGGGTGGTGCGTTCACTCCGCTAAGGGGCAATCTCCAAGGTCCCACCACGCAAGGTAACAACCAGACTCCACGAATTGCTACCGATCCGCGCGCCGAGCGAACAGGTGGCGGCATCAACCGGCTACCCAGCGCCTACTGAACCCAAGGACCACCACGATGAAGGCTGTGGAATTATCAAAAGTTGCAAGCATCCTGCTGCTGTGCCTGGCGGGTTGCGAGTCCGTGCAAGACAAGCCGGCCGGGTTGCCGGATTTCATCCATCGCTCGGCGGACCAAGAGCCAGTGACCAAGCCGGCACGCATGGCGGTCATCTGGAGTGAGGCCATTTACCGATTTCCAGGACGGGAAGCAGTACGAGGATTTGGCGGGCGAATCTACTTCTACGACGATCAGCATCAATCCGTACCCGTCCAAGGCGAGCTGATCGTGTTTGCTTTCGACGATACGGATAAGGACAGCGCGTCCAACGTTCCCAGCCGCAAGTTTGTTTACACCGCCGAACAGTTGGCCCAGCACTACTCGGAAACCGAGCTGGGACATTCCTACAGCGTGTGGATTCCGTGGGACGCGGTTGGAGGCCAACAGAAAGATTTAACCTTGATGCCCGTGTTCCGCGCCACGGGCGGCCAACTCGTTCGCGCCGAAGCGACCAAAAACGTGCTGCCGGGGACCGATGAACCCGAGCAGGCGATCGCCAAGAACAAGCCGGCTCGCGAACCGAGGGAAGTACGCTTTCGCCAAGCTGGATATGAGCGCCAAGTTGATCCGCGGTCCGAGCGCCAAGCGAACCCACAAAACGACTCGTCCACGCCGCGCATCCAGGCGACTACGATACCCTTGTCGGCGGGGCTCACTCGCCAGTTGCAGGTCGGCCAGGGTTCTTCTTCGGGCGTGGAAGAAAAGGTGAATCAACTTGCCGCCATGGCCAGGCAAGATGCGCTACGAAGATCACCGGGCAACTCCCAAATCAGTTACGGCCAACGGCCCGAGGGATGGAACAACGCCAACGTTACCTACGGATCGGGTCCCAGCACATCGAGTCCGAACACGGCAGGGCAAAGACAACGCGCGGCGTTTGGCGCGCCTGGTCCGTTTGCCCGTGGCACGGGTAACTCACAGGTCGGACCGCACCCAGTCAACGGCTCGAATTGGCCGCGCCAACCGTCAGGTCGTTCTGCACTTGGTACACCCCGGGCTCAAGCCGGGCAATCCGTTCCGCCAAATCACGGGCATAATTCGAATCAACCGTTCCCTGCAAGACAATAGTGCTGTTGAACAGGGAAGCGCGGATCGGCCCGCCGCCGTTGATTTGTGGGATGCGGTTCAGCCGGTTTTCGAATTGAGATACGACCAGCGGGGGCCGCAGTGGGTCGCGCGGAAAACCAATCCGCACTTGAACGCGCAATTGGCGGCGTCCCTGGTTCGTATTCGCCTGGGTGAGATTGGGATCCTGTTGAGGCGCCAGTCCACTTAGCAGACGCTGCACGCTTTGGGCGGCACCCGCGTTCGCTCCCGGCTGGCGGCTGGAAGTTCCCGCCAATTCTCCACGGTCAGCACCCACGAACGAAGTGGCATCGCGGTTGGCTTGAATGAACCGCTCACTTCCCGTGACCGTGCCGGCATCTGCCTGAAACTGTTCGACTTGGCTGCCAGGACTCCCTCCTCCTCCACCCGCACGGCCGGTGATTCCACTGCCAAAGGATCGGCTGCCGAAAGCCCCGGTGCCCGACGAGCCCGTTCCAAATCCCTGACCCAATGCCGTTGACGAGATAGCGAGAGAAAGGCCAAACGTCGCAATAACGAACCAAGATCTCATGACGTTCTCCGCGTGAATGTTTGGACTCGCCGGATGTATTTGAGCGAAAACGCGCTTTGAGAGAATAGACGCTCATTAGGTATTTTCCGACATTCCAGGTGTCTCCGCAAGCCAAATTGCTTCAATTTCGGCAATGAACCGCTGGTATAGGCCGACCAACGAAAACTTCCGCGAAACCGGAGCCGTTCGCAAAGGGTAAGATGAGTAACACCATCTATTTTCCCTTTCCCCAGCAAAACACGCCCCGTCGAAAACTCTGGTTTTATCAGGAGAATCCTCCCGTGTATTCGTCCCCGTTTCGAGCCAACGTCATCCGACCGCGAGCCATTTTCAGTCTTGGTTTGGCGGTTCTGTTCACTTTCATCGCCGGGCGTCCCGCCGCGGCTGAGCGTCCTTCGGCTCCCGACTTGCTGCCCGCCGATACGTTGGTTTTCATTCGCGTTGCCGATACCAAGGAGTTGATGGAAAAGCTGAGCGAAACCAGCGTGGGGCAAATGCTGGCGGATGAAGAAATTCGACCACTGGCCGGACAACTATACAACTCGCTTGCCGACGCGTACGCGCGAATTGAAGAACAGGTCGGCGTCTCGCTGGACCAGTTGCTAGCTCTTCCCGACGGCGAGATTTGCGCTGCGTTGTTGGCTCAAGAGGAGGGTCCGCCCGCGCTGGTCGTGCTGATTGACGTCGGGGCCAACGTGACCACGGCCGACAAACTCATCGATCGCGGGGAAGAGCTGCTGGAATCCGGCAACACCGCCCGCGACACGCAACTGTTTGGTGATACGGAGTTGGTGGTGCACAAGGATCAGAATCGACAAGAACGGCAGGTCATTTACTTCAAGAAGGATGAGACGATCGGCATCTGTACCAGCGTCGAAGCCGCCAAGCAGGTTTTGCGGCGTTGGACTGGCGAGCAAGAAAAGGACGACAAGACGCTCGGGGATGAGCGAAAATTCACGACCATCATGAGCCGCTGTCGAGGTACCAAGGATGAACGGCCGCAGTTTACATGGTACGCCGATCCGATTGCAGTCGTGCGTAACTTGTCGCGAGGAAACACGACCGCGCAAATCGGCCTATCGATCCTGCCGACGTTGGGCCTGGACGGACTGCAGGCGGTTGGCGGCAGTTTGATCTATGCCACCGAAGAATTCGACGGCATCGCCCACCTGCACATCATGCTAGATAACCCCCGTGCCGGCGTGATCGAAATGCTCGCGCTCGAGTCGGGAGATACGACTCCCGAACCGTGGGTGCCGGAAGATGTGTTCAGCTATACCACGATGCATTGGGACGTGGATCGAACCTACTCCAAGCTGCGGACGATGATCGACAGCTTTCGCGAGGACGGAGACTTTGATCGCATGGTCAAAACGCGCATGTCCGACGAAATCGGAATCGACTTCGAGGAAGAACTGATCGACCAACTCGAAGGCCGCATGACGTTGGTCTCGCGTTTCGAGCCGCCGGCGCGCATCAACAGCCAAGTCAACCTGCTGGCGCTGAAGCTGAAAGACCCGGACGCGTTCATGGAAACGATGAAGAAAGTTGTCGAGCGATTTCCGGACAGAACGGAAAAGGAAGTGTTTGGCGGCGTTACTTACTATCGGGCCATGGGCCGGGGTGGCCGTCGCGCGGCGCGCCCCGCGGCGGACGAAGGTGAACAAGAGGAGCGGCCGCGGGCACCGATTCGCCGCCCTCAACCGTGCCTTGCCATCGTCAAGGATTATTTCATGATCGCCAGCAGCACCAAGATGCTGGAAAACGTGATCATCACCAGCAGCGATGCCAACAACTCGCTGGCCAATCAAGACGACTACCAGCTAATCGCGAAAGAGATCAAGCGGCAAGCCTCATCGTCCAAGCCGGGTCTGGTAACGTTTAGCCGCCCCGAGGAGGCGCTGCGAATGCTGTACGATCTGGCGACCAGCGACGACACCAAAACCTTCCTCAGTTCCCGCTCGGAAGAAAACCCCTTCTTCCGCACCGTCAACACAGCGCTGGACGACAATCCGCTGCCACCCTTTACCAAAATTGCGGACTATTTCGCACCCGGCGGCGGCATGATCACCAACGACGAAACAGGTTTCCACTACACGGCATTCTCGTTGAAACCGAAAACGGACTAACCTTCTTGAAGCGAAGGTTGGCCCTCCGTCTCGAATCACGAAGCCCGCCCATTTTTTGCTAGTACCGACCGGGCGCAGCGTTTTGTTGGTCTTTTGGAATGACCCATGGCTCAAGGGCCGACCGATGACACGTGTCCCACGACAGGAATTGATGGACTAGGTGGAAGCGGGCCTTTACGAAGGTGTGAATTGCGTGGAGGCAAGATGAACAGCTTGCCCAGAGGCCGATATCCGACAGACCCACCACCAGAACGTCTCCACGGATCGCGCGGTGGAACGTGACACAACGTTCAACGGATTAGCAAACTAACGGTGCACAAGTTGCATTGGATCTTCCGTTCTCACCACGAGCCATGATCTTGGCGTTTCCTCGGCCGCTATGGGAGCGAACGCCGAACACGACGCGGCAAAGGCCGGCCAGAAAAGTTTGATTTTCTTGGCTTCACGCAAACGTGCGCCAGACGCGCAAGCAAGGCTGGCTCACGATCCATCGACACTCGATGGCCCAAAGCATACGTGCGAAACTTGACGAGTTGATCTGGGCAAAGTTGCCGTAAGTCGTTACCAAGTCAGGGCAAAGCGGCAGAGCAGGTTGTCGATTGATACATTTGTACACTATAATTTCTGGAAAGAAAAAGGGGACCAACGATGAGCGCAAATTCCAAGATTGAATGGACTGACGCCACCTGGAACCCCGTTCGTGGCTGCACGAAGATCAGTCCCGGCTGCACTCACTGTTACGCCGAGACGTTCGCAGAGCGATTCCGTGGCGTGCCCGGCCACCCGTACGAACAAGGCTTCGACCTTCGGCTGGTTCCCGAGAAGATCGCCGAGCCCATCACTTGGTCAAAGCAGCGAATGGTGTTCGTCAATTCGATGAGCGATCTTTTCCACAAGGATGTACCGGACGAATACATCGAGCTGGTCGCCAAAGCCATGGTGGCGGCCAACTGGCACATCTATCAAGTACTCACCAAACGCTCTGAGCGGCTACGCGACATGCTTCAAACGAAGCTTCGTTTTGCGGCCAAGCTTCCGCATATCTGGTGGGGCGTGAGCGTAGAGAACCAACGACATGGTGTGCCACGAATCTCGCACCTTCGGGAGGCGAGCCCCGCAATGACCTTCCTGTCGGTCGAACCACTCCTGGAAGACCTCGGCGAGGTCGATTTCGCGGGAATCAATTGGGTCATCGTCGGTGGTGAGAGCGGTGCCGGTGCGCGACCCATGCAAAGATCATGGGTTGTCGGTATCCGACGGCAGTGCCGAAAGGCAAAGGTCCCGTTTTTCTTCAAGCAGTGGGGAGGCGTAAGGAAAAGTGAGAGGGGTCGCAAGCTTGACGGCCGAACCTACGATGAACTTCCAGCAATTTCACGCGGCGCTGTAGCCAATGCGGCCACTAGGAAGGAAATGATTAACGAGTTCCGCAATGGTTGGCCAGTAGATCCGCGGAAAAAGAGCAAGCAGACCGCTTGAATCCACATATGAGCCACGAGCATCACGATTGGAAGATTGGCAAAGATCCCCCGCTGATACGCCCCCACAGTTTGGCCAAACACCGTGTGCTCAGATCGTACCTAGAACGCTATGTTTCGGTGCTTACGGCGAATCCCCGCCAAGAGCAGTTGCGCCTGACTTTGATTGACGGCTTCGCCGGCGGCGGACGCTATCTGGATTCCCGCACCAAAGAGGAACGATCCGGATCTCCGCTCATCATGCTAGAAGCGATGGAGTTGGCGGCTGAGGAGGCTCAGAAGATTCGGTCAAAGCCGTTTCACCTGGACGTGCAGAACATCTTCATCGAGAGGGATCGCGAAGCCCTCGACTACCTTCACCAAGTTCTTGCCAACTCCAAATATGCACCGTTGGTCGGCGACAGGATCCAATTGATCCAAGGAGAATTCACGGAGCAAGTGCCCAAGATCACGAAGTTTGTAAAGCAACGCGGGCGAGCAGGCCGCGCCATCTTCGTTCTTGATCAGTTTGGATACAGCGCTGTGCCGCTACCAACAATCCGGGGCATCCTCGCGACGCTCGGCAACGCCGAAGTACTCCTGACTTTTGCGACCGATTCACTGATCGACTACTTGAGCGAAAACGAGCAGACGCAACAAGTCTTGGGAAACGTCGGCATTACACTTCCCTCCAAGGAAATCCAGACGGCCAAAGAGGAACGGGATTGGCGGCGGACGATTCAGTTTGCGCTGCACCGTGCGATTCCCCAGCAAACGGAGGCCAAGTACTACACGCCTTTCTTCATCCGGTCGACGGATGCCCATCGTGATTTTTGGCTGATCCATCTCTCCGGCCACTTCCGGGCGCGTGACGTGATGGTCGGGCTGCACTGGAAAGAAAGCACTTCGTTCGCGCATTACGGCCGGTCGGGATTGCGAATGCTCGGCTACAATCAGCAGCATGACGCCGATTGGACACACCAACGCATGCTCCCTGGATTCTTTTTCGACGAGACGGCGCTCGTTTCCAGCCAAGAGGAACTGTTAGAGCAGTTGCCGGAAAGGATCTTCAACTTCGGTGACGGCATCGCTTTCAGTGAGCTGTTCTCCATGCTGACTAACGAATGCCCGGTAACGGCGAAAATCATGAAGGGGGTCTTGAGCGACTTGGCCAAGCAAGGTGTGATTCAAGTCAAGGATAAGACCGGCGCGACAACTCGTCGCAGCAGCATTCAGCAAGATACGGACGTGATCATTCCCAGTCTCCAGAAGCGTCTGTTCTTGAAGTAGTGCTTTCCGAAAGTCGTTGGTGCCACATGCGAGAGGAGGCGAAATCTCCGGCGATTAATGGCGTCGCGGATCTGATCAAGGAACTCAGGCAGAGTCCTGCCGATCCGCTTTGTCAAGCGATGCTGAAGAATGGACCCGTCCAGCCCGACCCCGTTTCTTCCTTTGCGAAATGACATTTCGTGCCTCCAACGGATTACGTCCCGAACTCCACGATTGATTCGACGCCGTAGGCGGCCGTCGCCTGACTATCTGGGTTGAGAACGACGAGACAAGAATTCTGCCAATGGTCGGATTCCCCAGGGAGAAAGGCCATGCAAATTTCGCGCAGGTATACTGCGGTAGGCCGTCCACGACGACCGACCGATCCGTCCCGAGGTTCCTGCGATTGAGGTGCGAGAATGCGAATTCGCTGTCCCCATTGCCAGCAGCGCGTGGAAGTGCTGGAAGACGACCTGCTGGTCGAGGTAGATTGTCCGTCGTGCGATAGCCGCTTCAGCTTGGTGGGAGGCAGTAGCGAGGCGTATGAACGACGGCAGACCCGCACGATTGACCACTTCGAACTGCTGGATGAATTGGGGCGAGGGGCGTTCGGCAGCGTTTGGAAAGCACACGACAGCGAGCTCGACCGCTTCGTGGCGGTCAAGCTTCCCCGCAAGGAGCAACTCAGCAACGACGAGGCTGAACAATTCGTGCGCGAAGCGCGGGCCGCCGCGCAACTGAATCATCCGAACTTGGTCAAAGTGCATGAAGTGGGTCGGGACGATTCTGACCAGCTCTACATCGTCAGCGATTTCATTCAGGGCGCAAGTCTGTCGGAATGGCTAGAAGCGAACACGCCGACCACCACCGAAAGGGTCGAGTTGATGATACGCCTGTGTGAGGCCGTGCAGCATGCTCACGATCAAGGTGTAATCCATCGTGACCTGAAGCCGCAGAATATCTTGATGGACGGCGACGGCGTTCCGCACATCACGGACTTTGGTCTGGCCAAACGTGAAGCCGGCGAGATCACCATGACGATTGACGGCAAGATTCTCGGAACGCCGGCCTACATGTCTCCCGAGCAGGCGGCGGGCAAGTCGCACACGGTCGACGGCCGCAGCGATGTCTATGCGTTGGGGGTGATCCTGTTTCAGCTCTTGACCGGCGAATTGCCCTTCCGCGGCAGCCCCCAAATGCTGGTGATGCAGATTCTCAATGAAGAGGCGATGCCACCGCGTAAACTGAACAACAGCATCCCGCGGGATTTGGAGACGATTTGCATCAAGTGCCTTGAGAAGGAACCGTCGCGACGATACCAAAGCGCACACGATCTGGCGGCGGATCTCGAATGCTGGTTGAATAAGCGAGCCATCAAAGCTCGTCCGGTGGGAAGATCGGAAAAATGCATTCGTTGGATCCAAAGAAGCCCGGTTGTCGCATCGCTCCTCGCGGCAATCCTCGCCATCACGATCTGTGCATTGTTCGCTTTGACCGTTCTCTGGCGGAAGGCAGAGCACAATCTCCAACAAGCCGTAACGAGGGCCGATCTTCTTGAGATCGTTGCCAAGCACGAGATCGCCAAATCTCTTCAGAGCAACGGCCAATATCCTCTGGCGGAAGCGGCGTTTCGCGAGGCAATCGCGGTCGGAGAAAGGGCATTCGCGCGGTACTCGCCAAGTGGCCCGGAACTACATCTTCGGTTGGCGAAAAGCTATTGCGGCTACGCGAATCTGCTTGCATTTAAGCTCGAGCGATCCGCGGATGCCGAACACAATTATCGCAAATGCGTTGAGCTATCCCGGGGGCGCCTAGCTGAAGCTGCTGAATTCGGTTGGTATCCATACGGGCCGGCACTGCACAACCTTGGGATTTGTTTGTCAAAGCGGGGTGAGTTGGAAGAAGCTGCCACGGCCTTGGCGGAAGCGGCTCGAGCGGGTGAAGAATGGGAACGACTGTGTTCCATCGATCCGGAATATGTCGGCAACCGGCATGGCCGAGGCAATACGCATATGGTCCTGGGTGGTGTGCTTCGTGACCTGCGCCGACATGAAGAGGCTGAGAAGTCTTTCCGCCAAGCGATCAGCCTGCGGGAAGAAGTCCACGAGAAGAGCCCGAACGTGTCGAGCTACCAGGGTGCCCTGGCGAACGCCTACAACGCGCTTTCGTGGCAATTGGCCACATGTCCGGTAACAGAACTGCGCAGGCCGACGGAGGCGATTTCTCTGTCGAAGAATGCTCTCGCATTCGATCCCGAAAATGGAACCTTCTGGAACTCGTTGGGCACGGCTCAGTATTTCGCGGGCAATTGGCCGGCGGCAGCAGATTCTCTCGCGAAAGCGCTGGTGCTAAACGGCGAGAACGGCCATGAACTTTTGTTCCTGGCGATGACGCATTGGCAGCTTGATCACAGAGAAGAGGCTCTCACTTTCCATGAACGGGCCATTGAATGGATGGATAAGAACGCCGATCACGACGCAAACCTGCGAAGATTTCAAATCGAAGCCGGCGCGCTTCTAACAACCGTGGAAAGTGAACCTGAACACGAGTAGAGTCAGGATGGCGTGTACGCCCAAAACGCGCCGGTCACATCGGCGGAGCGACTTCCATGCTAGTGCAAAGAAAATTCGTTCCCCGCGCTCGATGTGGTGCCAGTGTCTTCGTATGCCAGTGTCTTCCGATATCGTTCCTGAATCTCCGCTTTGGCCAGAGAATTGGAGAAACGCCGAGGGTGGGGAGAAACGGGCACAAAGCTCATTACTCGTCGTTTACCGTTTGCCAACTCCCGACGGGCGGGGTGGTGCAGGGAGCCGGACCCCTGACTGGTTGCCTACCGCCTTTCCTGCCCCACAAGAAGCCGTGCAGGACCTTGTGAACGCAGGAATCAAACGCCAAAGTCTTGAGAAGACGGTCCCGACAAAGACGAAAACTATGGCGTACCAACTGGCGCAGAGCAAAGAGATGGGGCCAAGCCACCAGAGATGGATCCCCGGGAACTGAGAGAATGAATCGGACAGGAAGCCGTAAATTGGGGCAATGAGCAGCAGTGCGTAACAGGCGATCAGCCGTTCGAGACAGTAACTCACGTAACTACCGTGCGACGACACTGCTGCGTAGTAGCGCAGGAAAATCAGCGTTAGCGGAAAGACAGTGTTGGCAATTAGGAACCATATTGGAAATGAAAGTTTGAACCTTCTCACAACGTCGCCTCTTTCTCATTCATGAGTAAGATTACTTCGCCCAACTCGCCTGTTGGACGCGGTACCTGCGACACCTACCACGTCGAATGACAATTTTGATTCTACACCAGAGCGTAGCCAACACCTAACACCAAGTCGCGAGCGGCAAGAGCATCCAAGACTATCCCGAACATTGCCCACAGCGTCGCGAGGCCTCACCGGCACGGCGGGACGACCAAGCCAATTGCAAGGACAGGATGGGGCAGGTTCAACAACAAGTGCGCAATAAAGAGCGGAGACTCCGGCAACGAGTCAGCAGTTAATCGCCGGAACCGCATTGCGCGACGGATGACCAACGGATGACCACCTGATTACGATTCAACGAGTGAAAAGAGTCCGCCACCGTCGCGTTTGAGTTTTCCCTGTTTCGCCAGTTCATTCCAGATCGTGTCGGGAAATTGGTCCGGTGGCCGAATGCCAACGACGCCTGATTGTTGGCCCGAGGACGTGGGACCGTATCCCATTCGGGATTCGTCATCCAAACGAGTTAGCTTGAGGCGTTTGCGGAATGCCTTCATCGCCAATCGTAGTTCTTCTTTCGAGTGTGGTTCTGGGGCGGGAATGGCTTCCGACTCGTCCATTTTATGTTCCTTTCGAATCGTGATTGACGGTTAGATGATTAGATAAATCAGAATCCAAGATTTGACTTTAACTGTGGCATTGGACGCAGTGGCCCGCCTCGGGCATGAATTCCAATCGCTCCGGCGGAATGGCAAGGCCGCAGCGGGCACACTTCCCGTACGTGCCGTCCGCGACTCGCGCCAGCGCCGCATGCACGCGTCCAAGTTGCGACTCTAAGTTCCGGCGACCGTGTTCAGACATCTGGTGTTGTTGGTACTCGTCCATGAAAGTAAGACGACCGACCGCGCCGTCCATCTTCGGACGGCTGTCGGAGCGATTCATTTCTTCCAGGCGTTGCGTCAGTTCTCGTTCCAGCTTCAAAAGCTCAGCCTTTGTTGCGGCCAAGGGGTCGTTGTCAGTTGTCATAACTACTCTCCCGTCGTTTCAATCGGCGTCACCCAACGCTGATTTGGGATGGCCAACGTAGGGATCATTCTACCTGATTATCGCGAGACCCACCGAATTGGTCAGTCTAACTCAAGAGCAACTGAAGATCTTCCGCAGTTAGGTTGCGGATGAGACTGTTGTTGCCAGTGATAATGGCGTCGGCGAGTTCGCGTTTGGATTTTTGGAGTTCGAGAATCTTTTCCTCGACAGTATCACGAGCAATCAGGCGATAGGCGAAGACGCGTCGCGTTTGGCCGATGCGATGAGCCCGGTCGATGGCTTGGGCCTCGACGGCTGGGTTCCACCAGGGGTCGAGAATGAAAACATAGTCCGCGGCAGTTAGATTGAGACCGTGCCCGCCGGCTTTGAGGCTGATCAGGAAGAGCGGACAATCCGGGTCTTCTTGGAAACGCTTGACTCGCTCGCCCCGCTTGCGAGTTCGGCCGTCGAGATACTCGTAAGTGACATCGCGCTCGTCCAGGTGTTGGCGAACGATCGACAACAGGCTGGTGAATTGCGAGAAGACGAGCGCCTTGTGGCCTTCGGCTCGGATCTCGTCCAGATTTTCTAGCAGAGCCTCCAACTTGGCACTGGGCTGCATCTGCTTGTCCTTGTCGAGCAGCCCCGGATGGCAAGCCGCCTGACGCAGACGGAGCAGCGCTTCGAGCACGTGGATCTTCGATTTATTCAACCCGATTTCATTGACTTTGGTCGCGAGCTGAGCACGAAAGTAATCACGCAATTCGTCGTACTCTTCGCGTTCCTGCGGCGAAAATTCGCAATACAGCGTTTGCTCGGTTTTGTCCGGCAACTCGGAGAGGACTTCTTTTTTGGTTCGTCTAAGGATGAAGGGGCTGATCGCGCGGGCCAGAAGTTTGACGTGCGCTTCGTCGCCGTTCTGTTTCGTTTTGGCGAACGATTCAAACGCGTTTGACTGGCCGAGCATGCCGGGGTTGAGAAACTCAAACAACGACCACAACTCGCCCAAATGATTTTCGACCGGCGTCCCCGTCATCGCGAGCCGTTGCTCGGCTTTGAGCAGGCGACACGCTTTCGCGGATTGGGAATTGTGGTTCTTGATCGCCTGCGACTCGTCGAGAATCGCAAAGTCGAATTCAATGTCCTTGAGTTGAACGATGTCGCGACGTAAGGTTCCATACGTCGTCAGCAAGATGTCGCACGCGTCCAATTCCTCAAGTTGCACGCCCCGGTCAGTGCCTGTGTAATTGACAATGCGGAGCTGCGGTGTAAACCGTTCGGCTTCTTCGATCCAGTTGAAGATCAAGCTCTTGGGCACGACGACGAGCGATGGCTTACGTTGCTCTTTCTCGGCGAGCCGCCGTGCCAGCAGCAGCGCAAGGACTTGAACCGTTTTTCCCAGTCCCATGTCGTCCGCCAGGCAACCGCCAAAACTGAACTCGCGCAGGAACTCCAACCAGCCAAGGCCTTCGCGTTGGTATTCACGCAACTCGCCACAGAAACCGTCGGGTTCTGCGACCGGTTTGACGCCGTCGATTTCTCGCAACTTGTCGCGGAATTGAAGGAAGCCCGTGTCAAGTTCCACGTTGTTTTGTTCCGCCAGCAAAGCGTCGAGAAGCAAAGTTTGTGACGAGGTGAAACGTAACGACTCGCCTTCGCTGCTGGCGAGTCGCGCCAGTCCGCCGTACTTTTCCAACCACTCGTCGGGCAGCATGCCTTGCGAGCCATCGTCGAGCTGAATGAATCGCTCGCCGTGACGCAACGCCGCCAACAAGCTTGGCAACGACGCCGTCACGCCATCAAAGTCGACTCGGCCCTTCAGCTCGAACCAATCCATATTGG
>JAJDEH010000110.1 GCA_029259935.1 Planctomycetota bacterium | reverse complement strand
AATTGGGTCTGTAAGAAACCAAATTCAAACCCAAGTACGCCGCCTTGTTCAACTACCGCATCCACAACTTTCGGTTATATCTCACGCTGACGCCTGCCGAATGATTGACGGATCGAATCACCCTAGCTATTCTGGAATTATTGGAGTACGAGCATTTCAATTCCCCGCACGCAGGTTGGATCGCCATTAGGTCGCATCCGATGGGGACGGAGTCTGCGCGTCAAGACGGCTCCACCAGCGGTATGCGAAACCCGCAACCTTCAAAGCGGACGCTGGCTACCTGTCGCATCCTTGCCCCAAAGCCCGTCCTATGGGCAGCTATCGTCTTAAGGTGGAGGGTCCATATAAGAAATCAGATTCGTTTTTCGGTAAACCGCTTGGAAATGCGTAGATCAGCACCGTCAGGGTGGAATCCCGCGCGGCCGGGCTGTGCCGGCAAACTGAAAATCCACCTTGGAATCAGCCGAGCCCGCTGATCCTCCGTGTGCTTTTCTGTGCTAGCAGGCCGCTCAGGTAATGATCGATCGTTTCTTCGGAACGCTTCATGCTTTACGAAACATGACGACTCATGGTGCGTTCTCAGGTATCGCAAATTAATACAAGATAAATCCACGGCCTATGGCCGTGCGACCCTGGAAGGCTATGCCGGTCCAGCGTGTCCCTCGAAGAAGCGATGCAGTCCAACGTCCAGAAACGCGTTAATGCTACTTATGCATCAGCCACACCGACTATGTGCCGAGCTTTCCGCCAGGATGCTGGGCCTTTCGGTCAACGAATGCGGGAACCGATCTCGTGCCGTCATTAACAACTTTGTCTCCATTTGGCGGCGTGCGACAACGACGGCAAGACGATCACGAGGCCTGCTGACCATCACTCGCTGACGAATCGCACTAACACGAAGCCTCGCTCTCAGTCCGATCCTGGCATGCTGATCTCGCACCGCGAATCTGACATCACCGACACGCCGGCGCTTGACCAACGTCGTAAGGCCGTCAGATGCGTATATGAAAGCAGCTCTTTGAAGGTGGGGCTGCTAGCAACTGCGAAATTCCCGAGATTTTTGCGAGGCGGTCGGCGTTCACTCGGTTCTTTGGACAGTGCTAGCTGCCTGTTTCCTCGGGCAAAATAGCCACACCTTCAAAGTGCTGGTCTATGAGAGCTAGGGAACCAAAATCATGAACTCGCTTCGAGAACTACACCGCTACCGTGACCTCATCTACATGTTGACGTTGCGGGACATTCGCGTTCGGTACAAGCAATCGATCATGGGAATCATGTGGGCGATTCTGATGCCCGTGGCGATCGTGCTTGCAGGCGTCGTTGTCCGAACGGCGATGGCAAACGTGTCTGAAACCGAGTTGGAGTCCGGGGATCTCACGTCCGTTTTCGCGAAATCGGTGTTCTGGGCGTTCTTTGTGTCGTCTATTCGCTTTGGCACCAATTGCTTGATTGGGAATACGAATCTGGTTACGAAGATCTACTTCCCGAAGTTAATCCTCCCGATTTCTGCCGTGCTGGGGCACTTTTTCGATTTTCTCGTCGCCGGATGCGTTCTCGCCGTCGTGCTGGCCTCAATGGGAGTGACGTGGGACATCACTTTTCTTTGGATCCCGATTCTGGTGCTAATACTCGTGATGCTTACGACGGGCCTTGCCGTCTTTTTGTCGGCCGCCGGGTTGTTCTTTCGCGACGTAAAGTATCTGGTGGAAATCTTCGTGATGTTCGCGATCTTCATTACGCCGGTTTTCTACGATGCATCGATGTTCGCCAAGTGGGAGCCCTTGCTGTTGATGAACCCCGTCGCGCCGATTCTCGAAGGTCTGACGAACGTATTGGTGCGGCACCAGGCCCCCAGCATCCCCTGGCTCGGATATAGCACGGTGGTGTCAATCGCAACGATTGTTGGGGCATTTGCATTCTTTCGGCGTCTGGAGCCTACGTTCGCGGAGTGTATCTAGCATACTGGCTCAATCGATTTGCTGCGCCTACTAGACCGAAATGCAATGAACGAATTCGCGTTGGAAATGAACGAGGTCGGCAAGAAGTTCCGCAAGGGAGAATTGTACGATTCACTGCGCGACGCGGTGCCAGGTTTGCTGCGGAAGCTGACCCGCCGCCAACGAAATCGCGTCGCCGAAGACCGCGAGTTCTGGGCTGTTCAGGACGTATCCCTTACTGTCAATCGCGGCGAAGTCTTGGGCGTAATCGGCCACAACGGAGCCGGCAAGAGCACGATGCTAAAGCTCTTCAGCGGCGTTCTGAAACCGACGCGGGGCAAGATCACCGTGCGCGGAAAACTCTCGGCCCTCATTGAGGTGGGTGCCGGATTCCATCCCGATCTTACCGGCCGCGAAAATATCTTTCTTAACGGGACGATTCTAGGCTTGAGCCGCAAGGAGGTAACTCGCTGCTTCGACAAAATCGTGGACTTCTCCGGCCTGTCGGACTTTATCGATACTCCGGTAAAACGATATTCCACGGGGATGTACGCGCGACTTGGATTTGCCGTTGCCGCCCACGTCGAGCCGGATATCCTCATCGTTGATGAAGTCTTGAGCGTCGGAGACTTTGCGTTTCAACGCAAGTGCATCGAGCGAATGAAAGAGGTCGTAGAGGGCGGAGCCGCGGTCGTATTCGTATCGCACAACCTCGGCGCTGTGGTCAATCTCTGCACGAAGGCCGTCCTGTTGGATCACGGCAAAGTAATTCAGCGCGGCGATCCGCAAGACGTCGTGCGCGGTTACTTAACGGAACGTCGCGCCACGGCCGACGACCAACAGCAAGATGTTTACGTATCTGCGCTCAACATTCGAGGCGAGGACGGACCAAAGGTTCGGTTCGAGCCAGGAGATGACGCATGGGTCGATGTCGAGGTTACGGCAACACGCCCCTGCCGCGGCTTGACCTTGACGATTTATATCAAGAGCGACAACGGCTACGACGTCTTTCACACGTCTACCGAGCGGCTATGCCATCGCGCCTTTGCCCTCGAAGCCGGAGAGACCTTTCAGTGCTCGTTTCGCATAACGCTGCACTTGGCGCTTGGGGCATATCACTTCGGCGCTCACGTCTGCCGATACGACGCGGATCGCATGTACGATCACGCGTTTCCTCTGGGAAGCATCTTCGTCGCGTCGGACGTCGACGTCAGGGGCATCGCAAACTTGTACCCAGAGGTATCCTTCAGTGAACAGTCGCTACGCAACTTTGATGGCGAGACGAGCGACCCCGTGGTCATCGACGAAATGCGAGTCAGTGGTTGAAGATGCTCGCCGGCGGCGCACGATCTTCGCAACTTAACACGGAAACGACCCGACGTGGTACGATCGACAAGTGACACATCGATATGCATCGTGCAACCTGCGATCGGCATCGCGTCCGAGACGTTCATTCGCGCGCATGCGGAGCGCTTGCCCGGTTTAGTAACCGTGGTGCATGGCGGCATGCCTCACATCGGCCAGCGTGCGGTCGTCTCCAGGGCGCTGCCGCAGCGGGCGATGCGAAAAGTGTGGCGATGGTTTCACGGCTACTCGTACGACGAGGAAGTAACGGGCGCGTTTTCGCAGGCATTTCGCGTGACCGGAGCCGACGTCGTGCTCGCCGAGTACGGCCCAATGGGAGTGCATGTCCTCAGCGCGTGCAACCGCGTTGGCGTGCCGCTCGTGGTACATTTTCACGGCTACGACGCAAGCGATAGAGAAGTTTTGGCGGCGAATGCGACGGGCTACCGGTTATTGTTTGACCGGGCAAAATACATCGTCGTCGTATCGCAGCGGATGAACGACCAGCTTACCTCGCTTGGTGCCCCGGCGGATAAGGTCGTTTACAATCCCTATGGCGTCGACTGCGACTTGTTCCGCGGCGCCACTCCGAGTGCGGCCGCCCCGACGCTCTTGGCCGTCGGTCGATTCGTAGAGAAAAAGGCTCCGCATTCGACAATCTCCGCTTTTGCAATGGCGCGCGAGAAATATCCTGATGCGAAGCTTCGCATGATCGGCGACGGACCGCTGCTCCCGCGGTGTCGCGAGCTTGCTGGTCAGCTAGGAATCGAACGCGCGGTGGAATTCTTGGGCACGCAGAGCCCCTTCGTAATTCGTGACGAGATGAGCCGGGCGAGAGCCTTCGTGCAGCACTCGGTGGAGTCGCCTACCGGTGACTGCGAGGGGTTGCCCAACAGCGTGCTCGAAGCGGGTGCAGCCGGACTTCCGGTGATCGCTACCAGGCACGCTGGAATTCCCGAGGCGGTAATCGACGGCGATACGGGCTTGTTGGTGGACGAGCACGACGTCGACGGCATGGCGGCCCATATGCAAACCGTGCTTCACGAGCCTGCATTTGCCGGGCACCTAGGGGCGAGCGCGCGTCGGCATATCGCAACGAACTTCAGCATCGAAAAAAGTATCGCCGGGCTTTGGACCATTCTCCGGCTCGCTGCCGATTTGACGCCACGCGAAACTCGTCACCGCGTCGTCGGCACAAGCGGCGGAGTGTAATCGGATTGTCACATTTCGGCAGGCGAGCGCGCAGACGCGTGCGTGCAACGTCTTTGCGCAACGCGATCGGCCTCAAGCTGAGCGGTAGATGGGCATTGATGGATGGCTGGCAACTGGTTTTATTGGAGCAAAGGCGATGAAAGTGGGAATATTAGCGGGCGGGCTAGGGTCGCGGTTGGCCGAGGAAACAGAGATCAAGCCAAAGCCTATGGTCGAGGTGGGGAACAGACCGATTCTGTGGCATGTGATGAAGCACTACTACCACTACGGATTCGATCAATTCGCCATTGCGCTGGGGTATAAGGGCGAATACATCAAGAAGTACATGACCGACTATCTGGCCTTCAACGGCAGCATGTCCATTGACTTCAGCAGTGGTCGCGTGGAGACCGGAAATCGCCCGCTCGAAACCTGGAAGATCGACCTCGTTGACACAGGGTTCGGCACTGCGACCGGTGGACGCATCAAACGCCTTAGGCCCTATCTCGGAATTGAAACCTGCATGGTCACTTGGGGAGATGGTGTCTCAAATGTCGACTTGCGTCAACTCCTGAAGTTCCATCGGGCACACGGCAAACTTGCGACCGTCACTGCAGTAAGGCCGACGGCACGGTTTGGAAAGCTACATTTGGACGGAGACGTGGTCGCGGAGTTCAGCGAGAAGCCGCAACTGGAAGAGGGGTGGATCAACGGGGCCTTTTTCGTACTCGAACCGGGAGTGTTCGATTACATCGAGGGCGACGATACGCAGTTCGAGAAAGAACCGCTCGAAGGCCTGGCAAGGGACGGGGAATTGATGGCCTATAAGCACGAGTCGTTCTGGCAATGCATGGATACGATTCGCGACAAGAAGCTGTTAGAGAGTCTTTGGGAATCTGGAAATCCTCCTTGGAAAACGTGGAGTTAACCTTGAAAGTACTAGTAACAGGGAACCGAGGTTACATCGGCACCATCTTGGCGCCGATGCTCAAGAGCGCCGGCCATGAGGTCGTCGGACTGGATAGCGACCTCTTTCGGTCTGGCGACTTCGTCGCCCCGCCCGAAGAATTCCCAACGCTCATAATGGACGTCCGCGAGGTAACCCAGTCGCACCTCGAGGGGTTCGATGCGGTCATTCATCTTGCGGGTATTTCCAACGACCCGCTCGGCGACATGAATCCGCAGTGCACGTACGACATCAACCATCGTGCGTCGGTGCGACTTGCGGAATTGGCGAAGGCGGCCGGCGTTTCACGATTCCTCTTCGCGTCGTCGTGCAGCTTGTATGGTGCGGCGGCCGAATTGGACATGCTCGATGAGCATGCGCCATTCAATCCGGTCACTCCCTACGGTGAATCGAAGGTATTGGTCGAGCAAGACGTTAGCAAACTTGCCAACGATTCGTTCAGTCCAACTTACCTGCGTTGTGCGACGGCCTACGGTGCCTCGCCGAGGTTACGGGCAGACCTGGTCGTCAACAATTTGACCGGCTACGCCCTAACTCAAGGTGAAGTTCTGCTCAAGAGCGACGGTACGCCCTGGCGCCCCCTGGTGCATATCGAAGACATCAGTCGGGCATACGTGGTGCTCTTGAACGCACCGCGTGAAAAGGTTCACAACCAGGCCTACAACGTCGGCCGAACGACGGAGAACTACCAGATTCGCGACGTTGCCAAGATCGTTCAGGATATCGTGCCGAACTGCACGATCCAATTTGCCGAAGGCGCCGGCCCTGACCTTCGATGCTACAAGGTTGACTGCGGGAAGCTAGAGACGCAGTTTCCGGAGTACCGTCCGCAATGGACGGTCGCTAAGGGCGTTGAAGAGTTGTACCGAGCTTACAGTGGCATGGCGATAACGAGCGAGGAATTCCTCGGACCGAAGTTCTTCCGGATCAAGGAAATCAAGCGCCTCCAAGAGAGCGGTCGCGTCGACGAGACCCTGCGATGGAAGTAGCGGATAGGCACGAGACTACGCGAATAATCGAGTTCCACATGTATCAAGCGATCAACGGCTGCCGATCGTGCGCAAGTCCCGAATTGACCGAGTTCCTTTCGTTCGGAGAGATGCCATTGGCTGACGGACTGCTGCGCGCCACGCAGTTGTCCGCCGCCGAACCGCTCTATCCGTTGACCGTGGCGTTCTGTCCGAATTGTGCGCTCGTCCAGATCCTCGAAACCGTGCAACCTGAAACGCTCTACGGCGACGAGTATCCTTACTATTCGAG